>CAMAYW010000161.1 GCA_945862475.1 Bacteriovorax stolpii | reverse complement strand
CCTGTTACCGCCGTGAAAAGGCGATGTCCTAGACCGGGCTAGACGATGGGAGCGTAACCGGAAATTGCTCTTTAAATCTTCGAAAAAAATGGTGATCTCGCTGCGACTCGAACGCAGGACCCCCTCCTTAAAAGGGAGGTGCTCTAACCAACTGAGCTACGAGACCACTTTGGAACGAAGGACTACAAATTATTGTTTCCGAAGAATTTTGTCAAATACAAAAAGTCAGAAAAAGAAGAATTTTTAGGCCCTAAATCAAGATTTTTTACCTACTTATTAGACAAAAAAGGCTACTTCCATTAGATTCCAGCTCCATGGAAACGAACATTACGAATACTAAAAAAGTGGCATTTCACACTCTTGGGTGTCGCCTGAATTTTTCTGAATCTGGTTCCATAGCACAAGGTTTTGTGGACCGTGGCTATGAAGTGGTTGAATTCGGTCATACTGCTGATGTGGTCTTTTTAAATACGTGTACTGTGACGGATGGTGCTGACTCCACTTGTAGAAATCTCATTCGTAAGGCCCAGGCTTCGTCTCCTGAGGGAAAAATTGTCGTTGCTGGCTGCTATGCCCAAATGGAATCAGAAAAAATAAAATCCATGCAAGGTGTAGATCTCATCCTTGGAACTTCTGAAAAGTATAAAGTTTTTGATTATCTTGATTCAGAAAGTGAAAATCAAATACATATTGATAAGTCCTCTGATTTTTGGGGAGCTGCTACCACTCTAGCCGATTCTCATACAAGAGCTTTTCTTAAAATTCAGGATGGATGTAACTACGTCTGTTCTTTTTGTATTATTCCTTTTGCTCGTGGTCGCTCGAGAACGATTTCAGTGAGTGATGCTTTAAAAGAGGCAAAAGATCTCGCGAAGAAAGGTTTTAAAGAAATTGTTTTAACCGGTGTAAATATTGGTGAGTATGAAGCGATTAGTGGCGAGAGATTAACTGATCTCGTGAAAATGATTGCTGATCTTCCCGAGGTAGAGCGCCTGCGCTTAGGTTCAGTTGAGCCCAACACTATGACACGTGAACTTTTAGAGACTTTAAAGAGTACTGGAAAGTATCAAGATCACTTTCATATCCCTCTTCAGAGTGGAAGTGATGAGATTCTCTCTTCCATGAGAAGAAAATATAACTCTACTCAGTACAAAGAGATTCTCTCTATGGTGAAATCTTTTTTCCCTGAGGCTGCGTTTGGAGCGGATGTGATCGTGGGGTACCCTGGCGAAACAGAAGAACAGTTTTTGGAAACGTTTAATCTTTTAAGAACGAATCCTATTACTCATTTTCATGTTTTTCCTTTCTCAAAAAGAAAAGGCACAACAGCAGCTAAACTTTCTGATCAGATACAATCAGCTGTAAAAAAAGATCGGGTAAGAACTTTGATGATGTTAGGGGACGCCAAGCTCGATGAGTTCTCTCATGCTATGCTTGGGAAAGAAACAGAAGTGCTCTTTGAGTCCGAACAAGATGGTTACTGGGAAGGTTATTCTTCCAATTACCTAAGAGTAAAAGTAAAAACAAATCAAAATCTAAGAAATGAAATCAGAAAAATAAAACTCAGTTCTATGATGGGTGGAAAACTCGTAGGCGAAATTTAACAGAAGTGATTATTAGTAAATGACTTCTCAAGCACCCATTTTCCTGGCTTCGAACAAAAGACTTTTCCATGACTCATAATGAGTTCTGGGGCCGTGTTCTTAGGAGCAGTGTCAGTAAGTGCTGCTCTGAAAACAAAATAAAATAATATAAGCGAACAAAGTTTAAAAATTTTCATAATCATCCCTGATTAATCCATTATTAACGATATAGGGGCAACTTCGAAGAGGGTAAGTTTTTCTCCTTAGTAACCACTATGCGTACTTCTGACGAAACACCACCTGAGCTCTGTCTGGCCCATAAGCATAAATTCCCACCGGAATACCTAAGCATTCTTGAATGAAATTCATATACGCTTCAAATTCTTTCGATGGTTTACCTGAGGCAAAGTCATCAGTGAAAGGCGTAAAGTCTTTATAAAGAGGTTTCGCGTGATAAAGATTAATCCCTGGATAAGCGCAATCCACAATCTTTCCGTTCACCTCATAGGCGTAACAAACTTTAAGCTCTTTAATCTGGCTCAAAATATCAAGTTTCGTGAGAGCAATCGATGTTAAATGTGAACACTTCACGGAGTACCTTAAAAGAGGAATATCAAGCCAGCCGCAGCGACGCTTTCTTCCTGTCGTTGCTCCAAATTCATTACCTTTCGTTTGAATTTCGTTTCCGATCTCATCAAAGAGCTCTGTTGGAAATGGGCCTTCGCCGACTCTGGTCGTATAGGCCTTCGCCACTCCAATCACTTCATCCACTCTTCTTCCTGGAATGCCCGCTCCTGTGTAAATTCCTGCTCCAGCTGTTGAAGAGGACGTCACATAAGGATATGTTCCATAATCAATATCGAGAAGAATTCCTTGAGCTCCTTCATAAAGAACTCTTTTTCCTTCAGAGAGCTTTTGATCAATGAGACTAAATGTATCCGTGACATAATCTTTAATCGCCTCACCATAACGATAAAGTCTTTCTACTTCTTCATCGATAGAAGGAATATCAATGTGGTAAAGATGTTTAAAGAGAATCGCTTTTTCAGCGTAGCCACTCGAGAGCCTTCGTACGAGAGTATCTTTATCGAGGAGATCCTTTACTTTGATCCCGCGACGAGAAACTTTATCCTCGTAAGCAGGTCCAATACCTTTTCCTGTTGTGCCGATTTTTTCTGGCCCTTGAGACTCACGAGCACCATCGAGGAGCTTGTGAAAACTTGTTATGACGGTTGCAGTTGAAGAGATTTTTAAATTTTCTGGAGTAACGTTTGTGACACTTTTAATTTTTGAGAGTTCATTTAAAAAGTTTTCTGGCTCCAGCACCACACCGTGACCGATCACGGACAAGCACTTAGGATGGAGAACACCAGAAGGAATAACGTGAAGAACAGTTTTTTGTCCATTGACCCAAATAGTGTGACCAGCATTGTGGCCACCTTGATAGCGAACAACTAAATCACATTGTTCTGCGAGTAGATCAGTAATTTTTCCTTTACCTTCGTCACCCCACTGGGCTCCGATGATGGCCATCGTTTGCATAAATTCCTCTCTCTTATGGGAAGTAGAAATATACTCTGAGTCTATGTGATTTAGAATGGATTTCAGAAATTGTTAGATAAATAAAAAGGGGAGACCGAAGTCTCCCCAACATAACCTCAAACTATCCTGGGAGGATAAAATTTAGGCTATGGATCGTAATTCAAGTCTGCTTTGCAGAGTGTCTAAAACGTTTTGAAACTCTGAAAGGGTTGGGAGGTTACCGAAGTGAGTGTTTTCATGCATGTTCATGGAAACAAAATCGAAAATTTCTACAGGAGTCGATTTTTCAGCACCTTTTTGAAACGCCCTCCAGTTAGATTTCCCCGATTTTCGGTAATTCTCAAAAAGGTTTTGAACCATTTCCTCTTTGGTCTTCACCCCAACTCCAATCACTTGCCCGCTGGAGTCCACTTCGAGATACCAAACCCGATAATCGTTTTGATGCTTAGGGTGCTGTTTACTTTCAACTGCAATGGCCAGAAACATAGTGGACCTCCCTCATCTCGATCAAGACTTCATCATCCATGGTGTTATCTTGATGTGTGTGTTTTTGGAAGGTCATCCCGTTCTATCCCATCCTAGGATTTTGGATGACCTTTCTAGCATCCTGCTTATCTTAAGTTTCTCTTGTGCCCCTATCTTTGTAACGATCATTTCACTAACATCGGCTCATCTGTGTGAGAGTGAAAGTAAGAGTCAACTAGAGTCAAAAAGGACCTTTGTCAGATGCTCTAGAAAATTTCATCACTTGCCCCGATGCTTCATGGGGGCATAATAGGACCGAATCCTGATTAAAATACTTTGAAAGTTTTCTTTGCAAAGATTTTTTTAAATTAGACAATGATCAACATAGGAGATTTATGTCTGTTATTCGTTCCACCATTAAAATGGCGATTGCCACTTTCTTTTCAAGAATTTTGGGTCTTGTAAGAGAGCAGGTGATGGCAGCCTACTTTGGGGCCTCTGGAGTAACGGATGCTTTTCTTGTGGCCTATAGAATTCCCAATTTACTTAGAGATCTATTTGCTGAGGGAGCTTTTTCTTCGGCTTTTGTTCCGACCTTTGTAGAGGCCAATCAGAAATCACAGAATGAGTCTCGAGAGCTTATGTGGTCACTCTTTTGGTTACTTTTTTTTATAACGGGAACGATCTCACTTGGAATCGCGATTTTTGCTCCTGAACTCATCACTATTTTTGCTCCCGCCTTCACAAAGGATCCTGAAAAATTTGAAATTACTGTGAATCTCACAAGAATCATGGCGCCCTTTCTTACCTTTGTTTCTCTTGCCGCTCTTTTTATGGGAGCTCTGAATTCACTCAAGGTGTTTTTTATTCCGGCACTGGCACCAGCTTCATATAATGTCATGAGTATTCTCTGTATGATTGGTCTCTCTAGCATTCTTGCCGAAACTGGTCACCATCCGATTTACTCTCTTGGGATTGGAGCGATGCTGGGTGGATTCATGCAAGCCGCAGTTCAATTGCCGCTTATTTTTAAAAAAGGTTTTAAGCCTCTATGGCCAAAAAAGTTTTGGACGGAGAGATCAAAAAAAATAGTCAAACTCATAGGTCCTGGGCTCATTGGATTTGCAGCGACGCAAGTGAATCTTCTTATTACCACAATTCTTGCGACTCCCATTATTGGAGCGACCTCTTGGCTTAATTACAGCTTCCGTTTATTTCAGCTTCCCGTAGGAATTCTTTCCGTTTCTATTGGTAATTCGAATCTCGTGCATTTTTCTGAGGCCTGGAAAAGTGGAGATCAAGACAAGGCAAAAAATCAACTTCAGCAGAGTTACTACCTATCATTTCTAACTGTCATGCCGGCCCTTGTGATTCTTTTTTGTCTTTCAGATGAAATCGTGAATGTTATTTTTGAGCGTGGACGCTTTACAAGGGAGAGTACCCTCATGACCGGGGAAGCCCTTAGGATGTATGCCTTGGGACTCCCTTTTTATGGTCTTTATAAAATTTGGGTACCGACATTTTATGCTCTTGATCGTCAAAAGATTCCCGTGATCGCTTCACTTCTATCCATCGCATTTAACATCACTTTTTGTTTGCTCCTTACACCTCATTTTGGATTTAAAATCCTGGCCCTCGGAACGACCCTGTCAGTTTTTGTAAACTCAGTGTTTCAAAGTTTCATTTTAAAGAAAGATTTATCCCTCCCTTTGAATTTCTTTTTTTCTGGAAGGGTTCTCAAGGTTGTAGGGGCAACACTGGGCTCCGGGATTCTTGTGGAATTTTTCCTAAAAGTGGAATTTTTCTCTCAACCATTTATTCATAAATGTTTTTATTTAGGTGCACAAATATTTGCTGCCTGTGCTCTCTATGTGACGATCCTTCTTATCTTAGGAGAGAGGAGTGCGGTCAACGCGATCCTTTCAAAAATCACAAAAAAGTTTAAAAGGTCAAAATAAATCAACGCTTTATCTTGTATCACACTCGCTTTTTAGTTATCCTGTTAGAGAAATACCTATTTAAGGACGTTTTTAATGAAAACAGATTTTGAAACGCTTAAAGCGCTCTCAACGTATACGATCAATCACTTAAAGCAAGCTGAGATGATCGAGTTCGCTGCTGATGCTCGCGCTGATTTAATAGAAGCACTCGCTACAGAATATGGAGTGAGTTTTGCGACAGATGAAAACATCAAAGAACAGGCGATTGAAGAAGTTGAAGAAAAATTCGGCGATGATATTCCTGGTGACATAACTGAAACAGAAATGTTTAACCACGCTCGTAAAGAAATCATCAAGTCTTTTAATGGTGAGAACATTGGTGGACTTTACCTTATGGAGTCTCTTCACAATATCGCTATTCGTGTGAAGAACTTCCTTCTCTCAAATGATCTGATTGAAGATGTTTTTGCAACAGATGAAGAGATCATTGATTTTATTATTGATAAAATTCGCGGTTTTGCGCCTAAGCGTAAT
>CAMAYW010000160.1 GCA_945862475.1 Bacteriovorax stolpii | reverse complement strand
TGGCATTCTTTGGAAATTGATCCTCAGAAATGAGTGCACCAGAAAGAAGAAGTAGACCCTTAATATTGAGATCTTCAATCATCGCTAAATGGGAAGCACACATCGCACCTTGAGAGAATCCTCCTAAAATAATTGTCTTGTGTTTTTTTGATAGCTCTCTAATGAACCCACTTAACACAGAGATTGTTCGGTCAAATTCAGGGGGATGGCTTTTTCTAAGATCTCTCATTCGACCTTCGGCCATGGCCCTTTCAAGTTCAGCGACATCAATTGAAAACCAAGCCCTTCCTTCATAAAACCCCATGTTGAGGGACTCCACTCCATTGGGGAAATACCAATTAAAAGAGTCCTTGTGCCAAAGCTCCCAGAGAGGAAATAGGTCGTGCATGTTTGCACCATAGCCATGAAGTAAAATAATCCCTACGGATGGATCTTCTCCAAGAACTTGTAAACACTCCACACCAGAAATATCGACTCTACTTGATTTCATTTTTTCCGGCCGGTCTGATTCTAATCCAAGGAGGATCAACCGTTACATTGGTGTTGTTATTTAGTTCTTTTAATTTTTTCATAACAAAGGAGGTGACTGTTAGAACTCCAAATTTTATCTCATCTACCCTAAGTGCAATAGTGTCAAAATTATCTTCATACTGAAGTTTACCCTTCACTCTTAGCCCCGCCCGTAACCAATACCTAACATAAATTTGGAAACGAAAATCCCCATCCTTTATCTTGAGTGCAATATCCTCACCTGGGAGATTGACTTCTCCTGTCTCAACATCATTTGGGAGATCCTCGATTAATTTGTAAAGAATGAAGTCTGTTGGGATCACAACCTTTTTGATGGATAAATCCATGAAGCGACGACAATCTTCTAAAACTCTCTCGCCGAAAGATCCACTTGAGGAACCATCACAAATTCCCTTTACGTTCTCGGCTATGTACTCCCCTCTTCCTTTTGGCTTCATCATCAAGAAATCACTCTCAATGGATTGAATCTTCATCCCAATACCAGCACTCGTACGCTTAACAGAAAAAGCTTCGATATCATAAATAAAGCGAGTGGGATTTTTCCAAGAAAACTCTAAATAGGGAGAAAAAATTTCGAAAGAATCTTCGGTACGATAAATCTCTACAGGATAAGGCACAGATACAAAATTTAAACCGATACCAACTTTTTCTACCATTCCTCTTCCAGAAGGTGATGAGTAATCGAGATCTAAATTTTGAACAAAAACTTTGTCAAAGCCTGCAATCGAGTTAAGCGAAATAGTTACAAATGTTAGAATAAAAAAAATCTTCATGTTCATTCCTTAAAAAGGGCATGAACTATTTTCTTTTCTTTGTAGTGAAATCGGCAAGGATCTTTTTGATCATAAGCACTTCATTCTTCATGTCTGGGTGCTTGGCATTGATTCGAACCAGTAGCTGTCCAATTTGGTGCTCTAATAATTTAATGTCGCTCAGCATTTCGGATAAATATTCCATCTTAAACTCTGCTACAGCAACTTTGATTTCAGATTCAATTTGAACTTTCCTCATTTGCTCTTGAAGTTCTACGACTTGCTGTGACTCTAGATCATAAACGGGTTGTTCTTTTAAAGCACCAGAGCCATCGGTCATTGGTGCGGAAGCGACAGGGGCTTGCGGTGCGCGCCTGACTGGAATCACCTGCCCAGGAACTGGATTTTGCGCTCTTGCCTCTTCAATTTTTCTAACTTCACCAGGAGGCTTAGAAACAGGTTTTGATACAGGAGCTGGCCCTGCGTTTGACGCAACATTAGCGTTCACAGGTGGGACCTGTGGGTGCGGTCGAGGTTTAGCAGCTTCAGGAGTGTGAAACTCGAGGTCTACGTCCTGTTGGACGGCATCGTTTTTCTTCTTCTTCGACTCTTCCTCGTCTTCAAATTCGAGATCTAAATCATCAAAAGGCATTTTTCATTTACCTATCCTTACCTTACCTATCGGATTTCATTGGGGAAACTTAAGCTCTCGATGGTACCAAAACCCCCGAATGGTTAAAGCTTTGATAAATTTATCCGAAAAGTAGATAAGATATTGAAAATTATGAATTATAAGGAATAAGATGTCTGGTCCTGATGACGAGGATGATAAACCAACGGTTGTTTTAGATTTAAATGCTTTAAAAAAGCAAAAACTAAAACAAGAAGAAGAGCTCGCAAACATAGCTCAGGAGCTTGAGTTTGCTGTAAGTCATCAAGAAGCTTCTTCTGAAAGTCTAATTGAAACACCAGGCATTGAAGAAGAAAATCTTAAAAAAATAAGAGTCATTCTCTTTGATTTTCAATCTCCCTTTTTTGAAACTTCTTTGAATCAGTTTCCGCAAACAGGATTCGAATTTCATATTGCAAAAACACTTCCAGAACTGAATAAATTTTTGGCCTTTAAAGAGACTCAGATTATTATTTTTAATTACGACGCAAATCCAAAAGCAGTGGGACAACTTTGCGCTCAAATAAAAGTTAAATTTCCACTTTCAAAGGCGATTATCATCGCTAAAAACATCTCACCCGAGAAAGCTAAAATACATGCCCAAAGCCCAGCTGGAGCGAAAGGCTACTACCAGTTGCCAATTGATAAAGATAAAATCGGAAAAGAAATAATCAGAGTTTTTAATTCTTAAATAATTGCCCCTACATTTGAGTGCAGGGGCCATTACCTGGGAGTGAAATCATGGTCAGATTTCGACATCATCATCATAAATGCAATCGATCACGTCAATAAACTGTAAGAGAATTTTTTTAACACTCAACTCCATTCAAGAAGTTAGAAAAGAGTAGTTGACCTTAACTGTCTCACTTATAAAAATAAGCAGATGACAGGACCACTTTTTAAACTTTTTTTATTTACAATACTTATTCCTCTCCTTGGTTTTGCGAGCCCAGATTGGTCCCAGAATTTTGAGGTCAACACTCCAAGAGAGAACTTATATGAGCTCCCAGAGGAGGATTTTAAGAAAGTTGTGATGATTGGAAGAAGACATGCACTTATTTATCCTGTCAATGTGAGTGCCCTAAGAATTCCGTATGGCCCACTTAGTGATTTTTTTGAATCTTCACCAAATGATCCCGTCAGAAAACTTTTATACGAGCTAGCAAAAGTGGTCTCTCCATTTAAAAGTATTGATGAGATGTTTATTTGGCTTGGGCTCAATTCCTACCCAGAAAGCGTTCAAACAGAAAACCCAAACGAATTACCCATTTTAACTTCTGAAGAAAAATCACTTCCTATGGGTGCTACGATTCTTGAGGACGAGAATGGAAAGGGCCTAACTTTTGGGTGTGCCACTTGTCACTCGGCCAATCTTTTCGGAGTCAAAATTTTGGGACTCACCAATCGATTCCCTCGGGCCAATGAATTTTTTAGAAAAGGAGCTTCTTTAGCACCTTACGTGAATACATTTTTGTTTAAGAGTATGCTTCAAACAACTGAGGGTGAAAGACTCATGTTGGTTAAAGCAAAAGAAAATTTAAAATATGTTGGTGCTAAAAAACCCGTTTCTATAGGTCTAGATACTTCTCTAGCTCAAGTCGCCCTCTCTTTAGCAAAAAGAGAGCAAGATGAATACGCAACACGTACAAAAAAATCACATAAATATCCAAGAGAAAATAAGCTTGAAACTATGGTTTCAGACTCAAAGCCTGCCGTATGGTGGAATGTAAAATATAAAAATCGCTGGTTATCAGATGGATCTATTGTAAGTGGAAATCCAGTTCATACGAACTTTCTATGGAATGAAATTGGCCGGGGCACAGATCTTAAAATTCTTGAAAAATGGTTATTAGATAATACTCGCACCATTGAAGCTCTCACTGCTGCAGTATTTTCATCTAGGCCACCTCGCTATGAAAATTTTTTCGGCGTTGATGCCATCAATATCGAGAAGGCGAAAAGAGGCCAGGTTCACTTCGTAAAATCATGTCAAAAATGTCACGGCACCTACGTTAAGGGATGGGACTTTGAAAACGCTGAGTCACTTTCAAAAGTGGAGCTTTTACAAAATACGAAAGTGATCTATCACAAGCAAACACCTGTAAAAGATGTAGGTACTGATCCGGGAAGATATCTCGGGATGAAAGAATTTGCGACGGACTTAAATAATCTTAAAATCTCTAAAACAATCGGCACAATAGTTATTCCTCAAAAAGGTTATGTTCCCCCACCCCTCGATGGCATTTGGTCACGGTGGCCCTATTTTCACAATAATGCAGTTCCTAACCTATGTGCCCTTTTGACCCCTGGAAACAAAAGACCAAAGGAATATTGGGCCGGGCCAGCAAATAATAAAGAAACTGATTTTGATCAAAAATGTGTCGGTTATCCCATCGGTGAAAAGACCCCAGAGGCATGGAAGAAGAATGATGAGTTCTTTTTCGATACAACAAAAGAAGGACTGTCCAATTCTGGCCATGACGAAAAAATCCTCATGAAAGATGGCGAGGAGATTTATACAATGAGCGAAAAATTGGAGCTTATAGAATTTTTGAAAACACTTTAGAAGGTCGTATAATACTTTTTAACAACCTCAAGTGCCGAAAACCCATTCGTTCTTATAAGGTCTAGGTTGCTCTCAAGAAGAACTTCTTTAAGCTTGTTAAATGCTTCAGGCTTTATGGCAATCACGATCATAAGATTTAAACCGGCCTCAGTTTTGTCATATATGGCAATTGAGAGACGGGCATCTTTAAATTTTGCTAGATCCAGATCACCAGTCGTCATAGTACGCATAAGATAAATATAGGCAGCGGTCTCATTAACGAGTCTTTCATAGTCCTCAACTGCTTTTGGACTTTCATCTTCAGGCTTTTTTACAACACTTCTAGCGTGACCAATGAAGGCAGAGCCTTCGGCCATAACATTAAAAGTTAATCCTATTTGGACAACACCAAAAGGATTTTCATTCGCACCTGGAAAAAAGAGACAAAGAAATTTCTCCTCATCCGTAGCACACTTAATGTCATTAATAAGAGTTTCGTAGGTCGTCTTTTTAACAAAATCTTCCTCAGACACTAAATCTGAGTTAATACTTTTTTGGGGAGGGACTTGTTCATTAACCTCAGTTGATTTTGGAATTTGAGTTTTAGAAAGATTCGCAGTCTCGGAGACTATTTCGTCTTCAGAACTTTTTTCATTTTTAAGTTTTATATAATTATAACCAGCACCTGAAATCAAAATAATTATTGCGAAATAGGTCATTGCATTTGATTTTTTCTTTTTTACTGGCGGAGATGATTTTGCTTTCTTCTCAATTCTTTTTTCATTACGTGTCGTTATTAGTTTTTCTGTACTTGCTTTTGAAATATCATTGAGACTAATGACTCTTGTTTGATCATTTTGAGCTTCAGCTTGAGATTCTTTTGGTTTCTCTTTGAGGGATAAAGGGATTTCAATCATTCCCTCAGATTGGGCTTCTTCATCGCTTAGTAAGGAAAGTAAAATATTGTGGCCTATACGGACTGGAAAAAAAGAAGTGAATTCCGCTCTTTTGCCCGGAATTAATCTCTCTTCATTAATGAAGCTTCCATTTGAACTTCCAAGATCAACAACAAAATAGTTATCACCCTCAATTGTAATACTTAAATGTTTTCGACTAACTCCATAGGAGCTTAAAATGATGTCACAATTTTCAGAGGACCCGATGGTAATTTTCTCTTTACTTAGAGGATAGACAACGGGGTCTTCATTTTCGACTAATACTTCAAGACGCATAATAAAAGAATAGCTTAGAATTTACGGAGTTCAAGAGATAAAATCAAAGGACGCAATCAACTCTAAGCTTTCCTGCTCCATTGTAGAGGATTCGATACTTTCCAGAAACATTTAAGCAATTATAAGACAGATCAAAAAGAGTATCCAATTTTATATGATCCTTTATGGGGGCACATTGAATACCACCAAAAGTATTTAACTTCATCACAACTTGTCCAAATGGGCAGGTCATCTGTTTAAAAGTGCATTTCCCAGTAGCGCCATTCCAAACTGCGGCAGATCCAAGAGATTTGCAAAATTTTTCTTTCGCGGTTGCATTGGCAGCACTCACAATTTCGCGACAATTTGTGATC
>CAMAYW010000159.1 GCA_945862475.1 Bacteriovorax stolpii | reverse complement strand
TACTATGTAGCTCGCCACACTTGGTAAGGGTGGTAATTCAACACATTTTTTGTCTGCAGTATTGCAATTAAATTTTGGAATTTCTGTGGTAAATGGTGTTCTTCCTTTTTTTGAAAGAGGGGAAGCAAGAGCAATAGAGAGTGTCGTATTATTTTCTTTTAGGACGGCTTCAAAGTCATGGGTGCTAATAGCATAACTTTTAGTTCCAACTTTAAAATCATACTTCCCTTGAAGGTCAGAGCAATTCATGTCACCGTAATAAGAAATCACGAAGGGAGTATCTTCGGTCATTTTTTTGTTGGTAACAAAAGGTAATCCCGCAGTTTGTGAGGGATTGAGGCAACCACTTATAAGTGACGCAGTTGGTGCTTGACCTGGAAGTCTACTTAATAGAGAGATCTTGATTGACTGGGCCCTGTTTTCAAAATAGGTAGGATGATAGTTACTATCTAAGCAAAATGAGTCAGTTAAATTATTTGATGAAATAAGCTGAGATGGGTTTGAGGGATCAAAAAGCGCTCCACAAGTTAGGACCTTTAATAGTTTAGGATTTTTGCAATTTCCGCTTGAGACACTGATGGGTGCCGAGGCTTCAGCTGATTTAAAATCAATGCTAGTTGATCCACAAAGAACATCACCTTCAAAAAGATCTGGGTCATTATCCCACCCCACTGCGCTAATATCCCACTTACCATAATTTAGGGTTAATGAGATTGATGACTCAGTTGTTAAAGCAACAGAAAATTCTTCGCCATTTGTTGTATTTTTACCTTGAATAAAAAGTCCACCGTCAAACGTAGAGTTTCCAGATGCGAAACTTCGAGTTACTTCAAGCTTCACACTACTTTTCCCTCCACCACATGCGGAGATTAAAAAAAGCGATAAAATGATCAAGAAATTTAACTTCACGTGAACTCCATTAATCCGGTATTCCCTCATTGTTTTTTCGGAATTTAAATAATGCGCTTTAGGTGATTAACAATAATTAAGCTGTATGTTAGTTGTCGGGTATTTGAGAAAAATTTTCTTCTCTCATGAGATATGGAGGGAATTGAGCAGGTATCGTATAATGGAGAGGTGTTATCGAAAGGATAATTAAATGAAATTGATTCTTCTTGGGTTGCTCGTTTCTTCTTTCTCTTATGCTTCGACTAAAGTCGCCGTTGTTAAAATGATGAGGGGGAAAGTTGAAGTTCTTTCAATTGGTAAAACGACATCATTAAAAGTAGACGACTGGGTTGAAGAAGGTGCGGTTGTTAAAACTGGCGAGAAAAGCTTCGCTAAGCTTATTTTCACTGACAAGTCCCAAATGAATGTAGGTCCATCTTCTGAGTTAAAAATTGAAAAATTTTCTGAAAAAGAAGCAGGTGTTATTGATGTTGTGAAAGGAAAAATTCGTTCACAGGTTTCTAAAGATTATCTTCAAATGAAAGATCAGGATAAATCCAAACTTTTCATCAAGACAAAAAATGCAGTTATGGGTGTGCGTGGTACGGATTTTATGATCACGACCAATGGATTAAATACAGCAACTGTCCTTTTTGAGGGACAGGTGGCGTTTAATCACTTACCTGAGCAAGGGAGTCTTTCTTCAGCTAAGTTGGACGAAATAGTTGACCGCGGTGTTATGATACAACCCGGAGAATTTTCTGTGGTAGAAGTTGATCGGCCTCAACCAACTGTTCCGGCAGTTCTCAATGTTGAGCAAAGAGAGACACTCGAAACTAACGTAAACTTTGAAAATAAGGCTCCTCCAGTACAAGAATCTTCTCCTGTTTCCATTGTGCCTGAAGGATTAAATGGTCAGATGGTAAGTAATACCTCTGAGACGATTAAGTCTGAATTTACTGAAGTTGCTTCCATTGAGGCCCCAAAAAATGAAATGAGTGCAGATGCTAAAGGTTTTGTTGATGGCGACAAGGTAAGACCGGCCAATGGCTCCTTAGTTCACTTTGAGTCAGGCACTATTATTCCACCAGCGGGCGATAGTATTTTTGATCCCAATACGAATTCATATATCGCTAGTTCTTCAAATGGAACAGTAAGTAGTGATGGAAGTTTTGTTCCTCCAGCGAATGTTGAAATTACGAATGACGGAAAAATTTTGGTTGTCATCCCTTCAGCTGGAAGTAGTGAACCTAAGGTTGTACAGATTGAAAAGCCACCTGTAACGATTCAGCCAGCAGCTGTTTCATTAACTCAAGTCGTAAGTATCGTTACTGAGGTCGTTTCAAATTCAGTCGCCACAGAAGCTCCACAAAACTCAACTACCTCTCAGCCAGCGGCCAGGACTCCAAGTTCGGTGGTGATTCCGGTTATTACAAATTCAGCTCTCCAACAAATGGCTGCAAGCCCGAGTACGGTGTCATTTAATCCAATGTCACCCAATCCAGTTCAGACTCCTGCGCCTTCAGCTCAGTTTGCAACCTTTAGTACTTCAAGTACCTTCGGTTCAAATGTGACGAACACTGTGAGTGGTGGGATGAATCAAACCAATTCAGTGATTGAAGATACAAGGACCAATGGTCGTTTGGATATCAGTGTGATAAAATAATTTTAAATTCATTTTCACGCGGATATAGTTATGAGACAGCGCTCTTTGTTGATATTTTTTACTTTAAATATATTCATTATTTCTTTTTCCAAAGCAGACCCAGAGCTTTTTAAAACGGCTGTGGGCCTCTATTCTGAAGGTAAATACAAGGCGACCGTGAGTGAGCTTGACCGTATTGAGCTTCGTCTAAAAAAAGACTCCAAAGTTCGAGGTCTAGTCTACTACTGGAAAGGTATGTCTTACAATAGGCTTCAAGAATTCCAATTGGCCGAAAAAGAATTTAAAAAATCTCTAAGTGTTGGTTATGTTCCAAAAGATTTAAATTATGAATTGGGACAGACTCTTTTTGCTCTCGAGAAACTTCCTGAAGCGAAGGTTCGGTTTAGTGAATCCTTTAAGCGCTCTTTTAAAATGGGGACGAGTCTTTATTACATGGCCTTCATCTCAAAAGAACTAGGCGAAAAAGAAAATGCAGAGACTCTTTTTGTTGATGTGGTGAAGACATCCGATCCAGAGGAAAAAGAAGTTAGGCAAGCCGCTCAAATGCAGCTCGCCGATATGAATCTTTCTGAAGCTGAATCTAAACCTGATGTTTTTAGAGTTGTTGAGAGTGAGATTATTCCTCAGTACCAAAAGGCAATTGAGTTTTCTCCAAATTCTCCTGTGGCATCGAAGGCCCAAGAAAAAATAATTTCTCTACAAAAAAAATATGAATTAGTTCTTTTTCAACTAAGAAATGGACGACCTACTCTCATTCCTCCTTATTTCCTTCGGGCCGCACAGGAAGTCGCTGTAGACTCGAACGTGACCTTCTCTCCCACAGAAACAACAATTGCAAAATCCAAGCAATCTTCAGTTTTTACTAAAACAGAGTTTTTGGGACGTTACACGTTTTATCATAAAAATTATTTCAGCTACGCTCCAGAGTTTCGCTTTAATAATACTTACTACTTTAACCGTGTCCCTGAGATTTATCGAAATGATAACTATCTTTTATCTCCTTCAGTCAGAACGGCTTACGAGCATACATTATTTGGGAATCCTGCCTCGCACCTCTTTGACTTTGATTACACGCAGGCTGAAAGAGATGTTAATGAAAAACAAAAACTAGAGTTTAGCTTTCGCTCCTATACCTTTATGGGTGGAGAGAAATTTAAGTTTTTCTCACAAGGTGAAACTATTCTAAGAGCTAAATTGAGAATATTTCAAAGTTACTTAAGTCCCTCAGACTCTAAAACAGTGAGTTTTGTGGGAGAGCAACTTTTCGCTTTAAAAGCATTGACGTTCATGCTTTACACGAGTTTAGATTTTACGAGAGTAGAGGCAGACGTCTTTGATACGAATGCTATGACGATAAGAGGAGACCTTTTATTACCAAAATATAAGGACTGGTTTACTCCGAGTGTGGGGTTAGGACTAACCGTTACCGATCCAATGAATGATAGACAAGCAAGAGGACTTGAAACTCTCCTTTCACCAAGTTTGAGACTGAATAGGCAGTTAAAAAAGAACTGGAAATTAAATTCAAGATTTGAATATCATCAAAACAATTCAAAAGACAAAGCGAACTTTGATTATAAAAGACACCTTGTGGGTGTAGAACTTGAATACGTTTATTAATTATCTATAGAATGCTTCTATCACATCACCCGTTTTCCCAGAGCGGATGATATAGCCCTCAAGCTCTAGATAGTTCTCATCCTCCCTGTGAATTGAGAGAAGAATCTCTTTGAAACCATCTTTATTTCTATCTTCAATAACTAGATTTTCTAACCCTTCAATGAAGGGAGTGCTTGTAAGATTTGGAATACTGAAAATGGGATGAATATACTTTTCATCTAAAAGACGTATTTTTTTCGATCTTAACTCTAGAGTATCTTCAGTTCTGTTTTTATTGATATCCCCAATTTCAAACAGGGTTTGTGATCGTTCCGTTTTGTATACGCCGTCTTCTAAAAGTTCCAGATAGTATTTGGAGTTTAGCGTAGCACTTCCCGTTCCCTTTAACGTTTTATACTCAGTTTGAACTCTGAGCCCATCATTATAGGTGAGAGTTAAGGTTCCTGTATAGGTCATCACTTGTGTAGGTTTAAAAGTGAGTACAATACTGCAGTTACCTCCAGAAGAAAGAGTGGATGTACAATTTCCACCTGTTCCTGGGAATGAACCGCCTTTAAAAGAGAATTGAGTGATATCAAAACTTCCAGAGAGGGAAGTTCCATTCACACTTCCGCTGTTTGAAAGAGTAAAAGACTTATCGATACTTCCAGAGAGATTCGTTGTTCCAAAAGTATAGGGGTTTGTTTCAGAAATACTAATAATCGCTTGTGCAAGGGACTCACCTGTCAAAGATGCCGTCGTCGTTCGATTCACGTTACCATTATAGTAATTTAAACTTAACGTTTGATTTTTTACTCCCGTGTTAGTGGGTGCAAAATCAATCACCATCGTGCAACTTCCCGAGCTTAAGCTATCAGAACAAGTCCCACCAGTTCCCGGATAGGTGCCCCCCTTAAATGAATAAGGAGCAGAAAGTGCACCTAGACTCATGCTCGTGGCAGCGATCGGTCCTGAGTGAACGACAGTAATTGTTTTTGTTGAAGTTTGGGTTTGAATAATTTTTCCAAAGTCGTAACTAGATGGACTAAACGAGAGGGCAGCTGTTGGACTTCCCGTTCCGGTAAGATTAACAGTCGTCGTATTGGTCTGGTAGCCGTTCGTATAGCTCACTCTAAATTGACCAGAATAACTAATTGCTGAGGATGGAGTGAATCTCACAACCATGGTACAACTTGCTCCAGAATTAAGTGAGGTTGGACAGTTGTTTGTTGATAGACTAAAGCCAGTTCCTGAAATGCTTCGAGAGATACTATTGGCCGCAACTTGGCCAGAATGCGTGACTGTGAAGGTTTGCTCGTAATAACTATCAGTTGGTTTAAAACCAAAATCAAAAGTTCCTGGAGAAATCGTGAGTGTAGATGGAATAGTAGAAGTTCCAGTTAATTTTCTTATGGCACTACTAACTGTTCCCCCAGTGTAATTGACCTCAAGATTTGGGATCTTTGTTCCAGAGCTTGTCGGAGTGAAGCGAACCGTAAAAGTACAGTTTGCTCCATTAGAGAGACTAGCTGGGCATGTATCATTTATGATTGAGAATTCTGAACCTGTTGAAAAATTTTTCGACGTGATAGGTGTTGATGTTGAGCTTCCTCCGTGGAAGAGCGTGAATGAAACATCTGATGTTTGTCCAACGTAGATGCTTCCAAGGGAGACTGTATCAAAGCGAGAAATAAAAAGATCCGATGTGTTGA
The DNA here is from genome assembly GCA_945862475.1 of Bacteriovorax stolpii. Classification (GTDB taxonomy): domain Bacteria; phylum Bdellovibrionota; class Bacteriovoracia; order Bacteriovoracales; family Bacteriovoracaceae; genus Peredibacter. The sequence goes on along the minus strand of CAMAYW010000159.1, from coordinate 221 downwards.
CACCAATGCCGGTCAATGTTCCTGAGACTGATTTGGTGGTGTTTGTACCATCATTATAATTAAAACTTAAATTACCAGAATAAGAAGTGGCAGTCGTAGGATTAAACACGACGACAATCGTGCAGCTCGTGGACCAAGTCCCTCCACAGGTTCCACCAGTGCCCGGAAAACTTCCGTTTTTAAAACTAAAACCAGAAGGCATATTGGTTAAAGTTAATGAA
>CAMAYW010000158.1 GCA_945862475.1 Bacteriovorax stolpii | reverse complement strand
CAGGACTCATTTTCTCCCTCTATCTTCTATTTGGTGTTCAGAAATATATTTTTAATATCGCCGTCATTGAAGCAGGTATGGCACCTATGATCACGTCTAGTATTCTTGCGATGACACATAACCTTAGGCCAAGACTCGCTGGGGTTATGCTTGGAGTTGGCGTTCCGCTCTCATTTTTGACTCTTTCTTTTTGGTATTGGCTCATAGATCAGTTTTAAATTTTTCTTAAATTGATTCTTTCTTTCAGTTTGGGAAGATCCCTCGTGTGAGTCTAAACATCACGGAGGAAAAATGAAGAAGCTTCTCAATTTTGTACTTTCACTTTGCTTAACTTTTTCTTACTCGGTTTTTTCTTGCACCAGTGACGCCGAAGAGGGAATTCTTCCCAAAAATGATCTCTTCATTCCAGTTGACGCGAAAAATACAAATGTTATGAGAGAAGAACAATTCAATTCCATCATCGAGAAAATTCATGAAATTTATTCTCCAATAATCTCAGAATTGGGAGGGGATTTTCAGGTCGTAAAAAAATGGAATGATGGAACCGTGAATGCGTATGCTGACAGACAAGGAGTTATTTGGAAAGTTATTATGTACGGGGGTCTTGCTCGTCACATGACGATCACACCAGATGGATTCGCTCTTGTGATGTGCCATGAGATCGGTCATCACCTTGGTGGATTTCCTCGCTACTCGGACTATCATTGGGCCTCGAATGAGGGAGAAGCAGATTATTTTGGCGCCTTAAAGTGTCTTCGAAGAATTTGGCAATTTGATAATAATAGTGATGTGGTAAGAACGCTAAAGGCACCACCATTTTTAGTGAATAGTTGTAAGAAAAATTGGCCTCGATTAGATGACCAGAATCTTTGTATCCGAGTGGGGATGGCCGGAGACTCTGTCGCAAGACTTTTTTCAGCCGTTTCTACAAATCGCTGGATTGCAAAGTTTCATCAACCTGATCGCAAAATAGTGAAAGTAACACTTAACTCTCATCCTCCGACACAATGCCGCTTGGACACTTACTTTCAGGCCTCCCTTTGCGAAAAATCATTTGAAGAAGATCTAGGTCCGATTGAAGAAATCTCCGGTGCCTGTCACTCATCCAGTGGGCATCGTGTGGGACTGCGTCCTCGTTGTTGGTTTAAACCGACTTTTTAAGTATTCTTGAGTGTTGGAGTTTTACCAACATATTCTTACATTAAAATAAGTTCACTGGCCCAAAATTCGGAATGTGTGACGATAAAAGTAATTTTAATTAATCAAGGAGGATTAATGAATAAGCTTTCGCAAGGAATGCTACTCGCCGTCGCTATTCTATCTCAACCAGTTCTAGCGTGTACAAAAAATGGATCTGAAGGTTTCTTACCTAAGAATGATCTTTATCTTTCTGTAGATGCTAAAGAAGTAAACACTATTACTGAAGAAAAATTTAATTCAGTGATTGATCAAATCGAAACAATCTATTCACCAATTGTTTCTGAGTACGGTGGAAAACTTGAAGTCGTTCGTCGCTGGACGGATGGAACAGTTAACGCCTACGCTGAACAAGACGGAAATATTTGGAAAGTCTCTATGTTTGGAGGTCTTGCTCGTCATAAAACAATTACAGCAGATGGATTTGCTCTTGTTGTTTGTCACGAACTTGGTCACCACATTGGTGGAGCTCCAAGATATGCCGGAGATGACTGGGCCTCTAATGAAGGACAATCAGATTACTTCGCCACTCTTAAGTGTCTTCGCCGTGTATGGCAATCAGAAGATAACGCTGCTGTGGTTGCTGGGATGACTGTTCCTAAATTTTTATCTGAATCTTGTGCAAAAAATTGGTCATCAGTTGAAGATCAAAACCTTTGCGTGAGAGGTGGTATGGCCGGGGATTCAGTAGCGAAGCTTTTCTCTGCTCTTTCTTGGTCAAGTCCAGCAAAATTTGAAACACCAGATCCTAAGCAAGTGTCTGTGACAAATGACAATCACCCAGCAACTCAGTGTCGCCTCGATACTTATTTCCAGGGTGCTCTTTGTGAAAAATCATTCAACGAAGAAATTGGTCAAACAGAAGAAGTCGCTGGCTCTTGCCACGGCTCAACTGGACATTCTGTAGGTCTTCGTCCTCGTTGTTGGTTTAAGCCAACAGCTCAGTAATCAAAATTTGATCTTTCGAGGGCCCCTTCTTGGGGGTCCTCGACTTATTCCTGATTAATTCACTCCAACCAACAAATTCTTACTTCGATTCTTTCATCTATTAAGAATTATGAAGAGTATGTCAAAATTCTGTTAAGAAGATTTTTTTTATCTTTAAGGAGTTCATTCCAATGAAATTTTTTAAGCAAGGATTGCTGTTAGCTTCAATCGCATTATCTCTCCCTTCTATTGCCTGTACTGTTAATGGTGATGAAGGATTTGTTCCAGAGAACAATTTGAAAATCTCTGCTCACGCCAAAAGAGTTGGCGGAATCACTGAAGAGCAATTCAATGCCATCATTGATAAATATGAAACTCTTTATACTCCAATCGTAAAATCTTACGGCGGGGATCTTTTGATTGAAAGAAAATGGACGGACGCAACTGTTAATGCTTACGCCCAGCAATTAGGGAAAACTTGGAAAGTTTCTATGTTCGGTGGTCTTGCTCGTCATGAGACAATTACTGAAGATGGATTCGCTCTAGTTGTTTGTCACGAGCTTGGTCACCACATTGGTGGAGCTCCAAGAAAAATTTCTCCATGGTCTTCTCCATGGGCTTCAAACGAAGGTCAAGCTGACTACTTCGCGACTTTAAAGTGTCTTCGTCGTGGATGGGAGCGTGATAATAACGAAGAAATCGTTCGTGCGATGAATGTTCCTGAAGCTCTTCAAAAAGCTTGTTCTGCTCAACATATCTGGAACCAAGACTATTACACTTGTATCCGTGGCGGTATGGCGGGAATGTCTGTTGCAAAACTTTTCCAAGCGCTTCGTAACTCAACTGTTGAACCAAAATTCGAAACTCCAGATTTAAAAGTTGTGACAAAAACTGATGACAATCACCCTGCGACTCAATGTCGTCTTGATACTTACTTTCAAGGCTCACTCTGTGCAGTTTCTTTCCATGAAGATGTAACAGCTTCTTCAGAAGTGACAGGAACATGCCATGGCACAATGGGTCATTCTAAAGGTCTTCGTCCTCTTTGTTGGTTTAAACCTTCTATTACTGAGTAATCTTTTATAGATAGGGCCCTTTCTGGGCCCTATTTCTTTCATCTTCTTACAAACTAAATAAATTGCTGACATAATTTATAGGGAATTTCTAAGATACTCTTCTGGAGAGATTTGTCTCAAGGAGAATGAATGAAATTTTTATCAGCACTTTTATTAACTTTAGCTATTTCTGGGTCAGTCCTTGCTTGTTCAGAAGACGGAAGATCTGGATTTCTTCCTGAGAACGACCTCAATATCCCTGTGGGAGCGAAGACTGTAGGTGGAATTACCGAGCCCCAGTTTAATGCTGTCATCGATAAACTTGAAACAATCTATGCACCTATCGTCTCAAACATGGGCGGAACACTTAGAATTAACCGTAAGTGGGGAGATGGAACTGTGAATGCAAACGCTACAAGAGCTGGCTCTTGGGTTGTGAATATGTTTGGCGGACTTGCTCGTCACCAAACGATCACTGAAGACGGTTTTGCCCTTGTTCTTTGTCACGAAATTGGTCACCACCTTGGTGGAGCTCCAAAAGTTGCAGGTTTTCTTAATCGTTGGGCCTCAAATGAAGGTCAATCTGATTACTTCGCTACTCTTAAGTGTCTTCGTAAGGCATTCTTAAACGACAAAAACTCTACAATTGTTCGTAAATTAAACGCACCTGCGGCCCTCACTCAAGCTTGTGCTAAGGCATGGCCGAATAAAGATGATAAAGCGATCTGTGTTCGTTCCGGTATGGCCGGAGCTTCCGTCGCAGCTCTTTTTGCAGCACTTAGAAATAAGCCTGAAGCGAAATTTGAAACACCAGACACTAAAGTTGTCGCAAAAACAGATGACGCTCACCCTGCTCACCAGTGCCGCCTTGATACTTATTTTCAAGGTGCCCTTTGTGAAATTGGCCTAAATGAAGATGTTTCTCAGAAAGATGAAGTACAAGGAACATGTCACGGTTCTCTTGGACACACATTAGGTCTACGTCCATTATGTTGGTTTAAACCGAAGAAATAATCCTTCTTCTTGATTGATAAGTTAAGGGCCAGGTTTTCCTGGCCCTTTTCTTTTTTAACTACCGACAATCATCCACATGTCTATCTGGCATCGCTATGATTCGGTCATGAATAAATTTAAATCCTCTTACAAATCCCAGAACTGATTCCTTTAAACTGACCTTACAGACTTTCTTTTCCTCATCGATCACGGTTTTCTTAGTCAGAGTGATTGTGAAGGGTGTGGAAATAATTTCAGGCCTATTCTGTATGATCTCATCTGTTGAGTAGGCCTCATAATTCGCTAAGCATGGAGCACTCTCTCCAGTATTCCTGTGATTTGCAATCGTTACATCAGCGAGTTCCGGAACAAGAATTTTTACAAGATCAGTCGAATAACCTCGTCGCGATAATTTAACCCTTTCCGATGAGATATTTACCGGAAGAGAAACAACTCTTTCCGAGATAATCGAATCAGCGAAGACCTCAAGACTTAAAAGGGATCCTAGTAACAACATGAATTTCATTTTTTCCTCCTATGTTTCATAAGTTAGTTTTAAATGAATCGAGTTATTATTTGAAATAATAGATATTGATAAGTAATATCAAAAAATATGATACCTAATCCTTACGATATTTATTATTTTCATACTGTTTGTGACACTCTTAACCTCTCTCGTGCTTCTGAAAGACTCGGTGTGGTTCAGCCCACACTTTCTCAGGCCTTAAAAAGATTAGAAACCTCTATAGGTAAGCCACTTTTTATCAGAAGTTCTAATGGCCTAACGTTAACAAAGGTAGGGGAAGAGTTTCATTTAAAATCAAAAACTCTCTTTGCTGATTGGGAAAGACTAACTCAATCATTAAGTGATCTTGATCATACACCTTCAGGTAAATTTATTATTGGCCTACACACGTCAGTGGCGATGTATTCACTTCATCACTTCATGAAGGGATTAATGGAATTTTCTCAATTAGATATTTCTTTTATTCATGGATTATCTAGGGAAATGACGGAGATGATCATATCGCGAAAGATAGATATAGGTCTGGTGATAAACCCCATTCGCCATAATGATTTAGTTTTAAAAAAGCTTTGCACCGATAGAGTGGGATTTTGGCGTGCGAAAAAGACGTATGAGGATGTTCTTATTTGTGATGAAAGTATGGGCCAAGTTCAGTCCTTACTAAAAAAAGGACCACCTTTTAAAAGGATTATTCATTCTTCTAGTCTAGAAGTGATTGCTGATCTTGCCTCAAGTGGCATAGGAGTGGCCATTCTCCCTGAGAAAGTGGCGGGAAAGTTTAAGGGACTTTTACCAGCAAGAGATTACTGGTTCAGCGACGAACTCTATCTCGCCTATCGAGTGGATGCCTCAAAAACGGCTGGTTTCAAAGCGATTATCGAGGCGATCACGAAAGCGAAAATCTAGTCAATATAATCAGAGTTTTTAAAGAACTCCACACTAGGATTTTTTTCCATCGCGAGTTTCAAATCCCATTCCGTTCTGACCGCAAAACAGACTCTCTTTTCTTTGTCTTCCATGATGACCGAAGAGTATTCATGCGAAAATTTTTCTTCTGTTTTTTTATCCGGAAATCTTAACCACCGAACACCCGCCCAGGCCACGGCCTCATAAGTAGCCTCAACTGAATATTCATCCTCGAGGCGGTACTTTACGACCTCAAATTGAAGAGCACCCACGGCGCCGAGCATTTTCTCATTGGTGTGGCGTCTAATGAATAACTGAGTCGCTCCTTCCTCTGATAACTGAGAAAGACCTTTCTCAAGGTGCTTGGCCTTCATTGGATCTTTTGCCGTCACTCTCATAAAGAGCTCCGGAGAAAAGCTTGGAATACCGGTGTAGCGTATATGTTTTTTCCCCATCGAGAAGGTATCACCAATTTGATATTTCCCAGTATCGTAGAGACCAATAATGTCTCCAGCGAGAGCTTCCTCAACGATGTCTCGGTCTCTTGCTTGGAAGATAAGGGGAGTGGCGATCCTG
>CAMAYW010000157.1 GCA_945862475.1 Bacteriovorax stolpii | reverse complement strand
CTTCGCCGCAAATAAACCAGATTTTCCAATATTCAGTAAGTCAGTCGACAATCAAGGTCTCCTGTACTACCTGTGAAGTGAACGTGTCTGTCCGTCGGCCCCATAGGTTGTGTATTGCTTTTTACCACTAAAACTTTGCTTAACTTCACGCAGGGAAATCATGGCCTTGTTTAAAAAGACCTGATTCTTTTTATTTTGATCTTGTAGCTTTTGAATAATATCAATCAAAAGGCTGTTTAAATTTTTTAAAGCAGCGATTCCATTTTGTTGTTCAATTTCAGAGAAGGCTTGAATCAGGTCACTTGAGCGCTCAATTTGGTTTGAAAAAAGAGCGATTGAATTTAATTTCTCTATAAATTCAGATCTTTCATTTTCAAGATCTGAAATTTTAGAAATAATTTCTTCTTTTAACGGAATGATTGTTTCAAGTTTATCAATATCACTCTCAAGAAGTGTTAGATATTCATCACAAGATAAGTCATATAGACTTTTATGAAGATGACAAAAATCTTCCCAGATGCTGATCGCACGCTGATAAAATAAACTTTTCTCGTCTAGACGATTAAGCATTGGAGACCTCTTAGTACTCAGATGTTAAAATCTTGTCGGCGAGGGCATCGTAATCAACTTCGTAAGTACCTGCAGCAATTTGTGCTTTGAGGCGCGCGATTTTTTCAGAGTTATCTGGCTCTGGAGCGCTCATGGCAGTCTTTTTAATTCTTGAAAAATCTTTTACACCCTCAGGGATGTTTACTTTTGCATCAGATGAAGTTCTTTCAGATATTTCAGATGCTCTTTCCATTGAGTTGCGCTGAACCCCATCAACTTTGCCGCCCCCTTTCGTCGATTCTGACTTTACGTCACGATTACGTGGGAAAAACGATGAACGTGTGTCGATGCTACTCATTTGTATTCTCCTTCGTCATTCCTTGACGAACTTCCAGATGCGCATTTTTAAGATAGTGCTTCATATGTTGTGGCACTATTTGATCTAGGATAACTTTTTTTACACCTAGACCACTATCAGATTTTGCCATAAGTTGCGCCCGTTCGTAATCCATCAGTGAGTTGTAGTACTCCATGGCAGATGAGTCGGCTTCCTCTTTAGGTATGGTTTTTCTCATCTCCGCCAACATATGCGACGTAAAGTTGGATTCCATTCCTTCAGCAATCTCTTCAAATGGTTTTACAGGATTAGTTTTTTGAGCGGTACTTAGGGCATTAGCCTGAGGTGTGATTTTCACTCTTACCATCCTGGTGTTCAGACCCCATCATCCTGATGAGATTCTTTATAAATTGTAGCATTTTTAAAGAGGGGGGTGGTAGTAAAAAAACCCCCCCGGTAAAATGTTCCAGTGTCAAAATTTAAATGAGTTCTATTTCGGCAAGAAGAGAGCCGTTTTGTTTCAGGGCCTGAAAGATGGAAATAAGATCTTCGGGCTTTGTGCCTAATGCATTCAAGGCTTTAACAAGATCATTGATGGTTGTTGATTGCTCCACCATGTGAACAAACTTATTACCTGATCCTTCTGATCCTTTAATTTCTACAACTAAGTCCCCGTGGCTCACGGCCGACTTCTTTAATACGATATCTCCGCCAGCAACTAAAGTTCCTGTACGTTCATTAATAACAATCTTCGCGGCCACATCGGCGACAACTTTAAAGTTCTCAATGTTTGCTATTAGCTCAACGACCTTCTTTTCATAAAAACTTGGAATAATAACATCGATAGTTGTTGCATCCGCAGCCGTAGCATATTTTCCACCAAGCTCTTGGTTAATGGTTCGTTCAACACGAGCAGCTGTTGTAAAATCTGGATTATGAAGCGCCATTCGAATGGCACGTTTATCGTTGAAAGAAAGCTCTAGTTCCTTTTCAATGGAACCACCCTCAGGAATTCTTCCCGTCGTTGCCATTTTTTTACCCTTTTCAAGTCCACCAATAGAAAGTGGTCCGTTTGCTAAGGCATAAATTTGACCGTCACCACCCTTCAAGGGTGTAACAAGAAGAGTTCCACCGGCGAGTGAAGAGGCATCCCCAATTGAAGAAACAGTCACATCAAGTTTCTGGCCAAGTCGACCAAAGGCTGGAAGTTTAGCCGTGACGATAACAGCAGCAACATTTTTAGAAGTCACTTCTTTTTGTGGATTTAAGCCGAGTGTTTGAAACATTTTTTTAAGGGACGTGTTGGTAATTTCTCCACCACCATCACCTGTTCCATTTAAACCAATCACAAGGCCATAACCAATTAAGGGATTTTCTCTTACGCCTTTAATACTCACGAGATCTTTTAAACGGCTCGTGTTAGCAAAAGAAGAAAGACTCGTGAGAAGTAAAAAAAGAGGCAGAATTTTTGTCATTTTAATCATCCCTTCCTAGGATTAAGACGCGTGACTCGAGAAGTTTATCAGAGTTCACATAATCATTTTCCATGATGTCTTTTCTTGAGACAAGTGCTTGGACTTCGATGGATCTTTTTTCCTTTTTAAAGATCACATCTTTTCGCCCGCGCAGCATTATGTAATCTTTACTCACTTCTTCCATCACTGTTCCAGAAATTTTGTCGTAAATTTTCATATCCATTTCACTATCCTGAGGTCCAGGAGGCCCACCAGCTGCGGGTGCCGCTTTTTTGTCTTCCCCTGCAGGACTAGTAACTTCTTTTCCCATCCGTTTCGGACGATCGGGAAAAGTTCTTTTTAATTCAGCTGAAATTTGATTTCTCAAATTCTCCAGAACGTTGATGATAACCATGTCTCCCATTCGTTTATCGTTTTGATAAGTAAATAGAGATGCACTAGATCCTTGATTCGCCCAAAGTGAACCACCATTATCATTATCGACAAAATCGTCAGACTTATAGCGCTGAGGTCTGTATTCTCTTTTTACTGGGGGCTTAACTTGTCCTGAAGGATCACTTCCTAAGGAATAGGTGAGGGGATTCTGTACAGGGCGCTTATCCTCCTCAGGTCTAAATCGATCTTTTTCTTTAACCGACCCAAATCGATCACGTGGTGAAAATCGGCTCGATTTCGGTTTATTCTCACCTTGATCAATTTTACGATGAATGGAATTCACATAATTGGCACAAGAGGTGAGAAAAATAAGTAGGGAAAGTAAAAAAAATTTCATAGTTCAACTAACACTTTGTTAAGGTCAATAACTCTACCTTGATACTTTTTATTTTTTTGTGGGTGAAAGACTTCAACGAATTCACCGATTCCGCCATTACTTCTTGAGATGCCCGAAGTTTTTAACATGATTAGTTTATTTTCAATAACAACTTCTGTTTTAGAGCCTGCTCGTACCAAATTAATGGCATTTAAATCAGAGCGCCTGACTAGATCACCGGCCCGTAAGGGTTTATTAAGTTTATAAAATTTTAATTGATCTACATCAGAGAAAAGATCTGTGTGGGGAATGGCCTCTATAAAATCCTCTCGAAAGGACGTTGGAAAAATCTCCGAAAATGCGGGCTGAAATGATGTGACTCTTAAAGCTTTCACCATTTTTTTAAAATCTGCTCTCGCTAAAAGAGATGTTTTTTTTCCATCGATGCCATGAACGATCACATTGATGGGTTGCTGGGAACCATATAAACAACCTACGCAACTAATTTCAATCTGATCCCCTGGATTCAGTGCCATGAAGTTATTCGCATTGACAGCTTCAGATGAGCGCAGGTGAACACCCACGGGAAGTGCGAGTTGATCGTGAATGAGATTCTTTAAATGTTGAATCTGAATGTGATGAGGTTGAAATTGTACGCTCATGTTTTTTGATTTGAAGATCTCTTCGAGTTGAAGATAACTAACCTTACCTTCAGAATTTAAAAGAGTCTTATTTAACTCTGATAGGATGTTGGGTTGACAATCACTTGCCGCAATCATTTTAGATAAATCAGCTTTTTCACTAATAATTAATACATTCTCAGGCAAATGAATGTCACAAGACCAAGAGAAAGTCGTAAACACTAAAGTAAAAAAAGAAAAAAAATAATAAATGATCATCTGATATTATTCACAGTCTGAAGCATTTGATCTGCTACTCCCATGACCTTAGAATTCATTTCGTAGGCCCGTTGCGCTTTAATCAGATCAGTCATTTCGTTCATAACGTTGACGTTTGAAGCCTCAATCGCTCCTTGCATAATAATCCCAGACCCATTTTCACCAGGTACATTTTGAATAGCTTGACCAGAAGCTGATGTCGCCGCCAAAAGATTTGCGCCATCAGAACGCAGACCTGTTGGATTAACGAATGTAAAAACGGGAATTTGACCAAGGCCCATAGGCTCAACGGCTTCTCTTGTAAAAGCTTCTACAACACCAGTTTCAGAAATACTTATCCTCATGGTATTTGGTGGAACAACAACGCCCGGAAAAACTTTATGGCCAGCCCTTGTAACGAGGTTCCCTTGTGCATCCACATTGAAAGAACCATCTCTCGTGTATTTTAATTCTCCATTGGGTGTCACGATACCCATGAAACCCTCTCCGTTTACCATCAGGTCATAAGGGTTATTGGTCATTTGCGGGGAGCCTTGAGAGTGAATTTTTCTAGTGGCGGAAACTCTGGCCCCTGATCCTACTTGATGTCCTACATTGTATTCAGTCGTACCTGAAGATTTGGCGCCTGCTTCTTGAACAGTTTCATACAAAAGATCATCAAACTCTGTTCGAGCTTTTTTAAATCCAGTGGTGTTCACGTTAGCAATGTTATTTGAAATCGTGTTAACGTTAGATTCCTGAGCGGCCATACCCGTTGCAGAAGTGTGTAGTGCACGAATCATTTAATTCTCCTCATTAAAATTTACCAACTTCATTAGCTGCTTTTCCAGAGATCTGATCATAAGCATTGATTGCTTTTTGAATGGATTCAAAATGTCTGTGGGCCTTAATGAGCTCTGACATCTCTTCAATCGCATTGACGTTTGATCCCTCGAGAAAACCTTGATTCACAGTTGTTTTGATATTTGTTCTTACGATATTTACTTCATCTGGAGTTAAATAAAGAGAGTTACCCTCTTTTCTTAGGGCATGCTTATCTTTAAATTCAATCACTGACATCTTTCCTACAATTCCATCACGAGTAAGAATCTCACCTTCATTCGTAAAAGTGATTTTAGTATTGGTTGGGACTCTGAGTACTCTTTCTTCTGGGTTAGGAAAAGTTCCCACCGATGCGGGATCTCGAAGTGATTCTTCTGGAACATCCAAAGCAGTTAAAACTTTAAAACCCTGATCAGTGACAAGTTCACCATCACGGCTTAAAGAAAAATTTCCTTTTCTTGTGAAGCGCACACCGGTTGGTGTGAGTACCTCAATAAATCCATCCCCTTTAAGGGCAACATCCAATGGATTATTCGTAGGAATGAGAGTTCCTTGTTCAAAAATAGTGAAACTACCATCGACCGCGACCATGGCATTTTCAGCACCTTGAGTGTGATAAAAATCAGCGGGTGAAAATTCTTTTCTTGGTATATCGACATCTTCCATGCCCTTGGTAAGAGCGGTGAGATGTTCCTTGAACACCAATTGATCTTTCTTGAACCCAACAGTATTAGCGTTCGCTACATTGTTAGCGATGGTTTCGACTTTTCTCTGTTGAGCAACTTGCCCTGATAACGGTACCCAAATATTCTTCATGGACTCCTTCGTCCTGATGGAGTGGGCGGAATTTGCCCCCATAGGCAATTTTATCAACCATAGTGACAGAAAACGAGCATAGGCAAATTCCGCCTCTTTTGCTAACTAACTGAAACCTTGTCGAACCATCATGGACTATGTAAAAATAAACAAAAAAAGTGTCAAAGTACTAACAGGGTGATGTCATGGGAAGCACTGAAAAGACCGTCAATTTTGAAAAATCACTTAAAGATCTTGAGCAAATTGTTCGGGAACTGGAATCTGGTGAAGTCAATTTAGATGAAAGTCTAAAAAAATTTGAACAAGGCATCGAACTTTATAAAAAATGTCGCTCAACTTTAGAAACGGCCGAAAAAAAAATAAAAATCCTGAGTGATAGTCTCAAAGAACTTGATTATAAAGAGTAGTTCTTTCTTTCTCTTTGATTTCCCTTAAAATGGATCTGAACACGAACAGAGGAACTGTTTTTGAAACGTCTGATTAAAACGTTAGCTGTCTTAGCGGTCTTATTCTTATTTGGTATTGCGGGAGTTGCTGGCATAGTCGTTTATATTTCTTC
>CAMAYW010000156.1 GCA_945862475.1 Bacteriovorax stolpii | reverse complement strand
CTTAACTTTATATTTCGGTGTATTGACCTTAGATAACTCAGCTAGAAATTTTTCTCTCACTTCATGGGGAAGAAGTTTTAATGGTTCTTCATGCATAGGTGAAGGAAAGACTTTTTGTCCACCAAGAATACTAGATCCTTCATCATCTAACCATTCATAAGCAAATAATGCTCCTTCATCAGTCCTCGAGTAATGCTCAAGACCTTTTTTTAGGAGACGAGCAATCGATGATTTTGCCGATCCGACAGGGCCGTGTAGAAGAAGCACTCTCTTTTCTGTTCCATAGCCCAAGGCCGCAGATTGGAAGAAATTCACAAGCTTCATCAAATGCACATCAATACCAAAAATGGCATCTTTTCCATTTTCAAATGGATCGTCGAAAAAGTGATATCGAACAACATCTTTTTTGTACTCTGTGTACTGAGAAGTACCATAGCTCATAATCATGTCGTAAATTCGCTGAAAAGAATTTCGAGCGATCTTAGGATTCTTCATGACGAGTTCTATGTATTCCTGAAAAGATCCGCTCCAATGAAGATGCGAGAAATCTTTGGGGTTGTAGTGCTGTGAAATAAACGATTGAATATCAAAATTGGAGCTTGCCATGAACTTCCTCCCATAGGGTATTTGGAATTTAAAGAGGTCTTTTGGTTATTGTACCGCTTTAACTCTAAGTTCTCCAAACAAATACAACAAGATACTTAATGTCTTTGAGTGTCCGATTGAGATGCTCGGTTTAGTCTGGTCCTACGGATTAACTTACTGATAATGGTTTGACTTAAATCTAGTTCGATTTATGATTAAAGGGTAAATAGCATTTCACAGGGACAGTTATGGGGATTATTTGTGCAGGTGCCACGGATATTGGGCGCAAACGGAAAACTAATCAAGACTCTATTTGTCTTGATCATTCCCATCATTTTTTCGCTGTCGCAGACGGAATGGGTGGACACAACGGCGGTGACATTGCCTCTCAACTATCCGTAAAAATCATGCCCGAATTCATCGAAACTCATTCCAACGTTGAATCCGAAAAGTTGATGAAAAACGTCATAAAAGAAATCAACCGCTCCATTTTAAAAAAAGCGGATGAGAATCCTGAGCTTGCTGGTATGGGAACAACTGTTTCCGCCATTCAATTTGCAGGGCCGCAATTAATTATCGGAAACGTTGGTGACTCGAGAGTTTATATGGTTAACAATAACCATATTTTTCAAATGACGAGAGACCATTCTTTTGTACAAGAAAAGCTCAACATGGGGCTCTATACCAGGGAAGATGCAGCAAAAGATCCGCAAAAAAATGTTCTTGTTAGGTCCGTAGGAATTGAAGCTGATATCCAGGTGGATGTTTTCCAATATAGAATTTGTAAGAATGATATCTTTCTAGTCTGCTCCGACGGGTTGCATGGAAAGGTCTCTGACAACGATATCTTGTATATTATTCAAAAAAATATTTCTGACCCATCTCGTTGTCAACTTTCCGACGTCGAAAAAACGGTAAATGACCTTATTCATCAGGCCAATGAAAATGGCGGACAGGATAATATTTCTGTTATCATTGCTGTGGCCCAAGCTTAATCTTTTCAACCTTTTGTATTTCCCTTTCTAGTCTCTCTAACGTAAAATATTTTCCATGGATAAGTACTATACGCTGATGGTTGTCCCCGAAAAACAAAAAGGGGTTAAAACCTATCGAATTCCCACTGTTCTTTTTAAGTCATTTGCTTTTATGACCGTCATGATTTTCATGCTCATTGGAGTTTTGGCCTATGATTATTGGAAGATTCTCCAACAAGTTTATGAGAATAAACATCTCTCCATTGAGAACCGACAGCTAAAAGAGCAAATTCAATTGTTTCAAATGAAAATGAATACTCTTGGAGATGATCTCAAGCGAATCAACACATTTGAAAAAAAATTACGTGTGATTACGGGTCTTGAGGATATCAATACTAAGGGTCCGGTTTATAAATCAGACAAAGAAGAAAACAAAGAGAATTTTTCACTTAAAGATCTGAACTCATCTCTTGATTTAAAATTTCAAGATGAGATCGAGGATCAACCAAAATTTAAAGAGCTTAAATCTCTCTACGATAAAAAAATTGCGGCGACTCTTGGTCTTGAGAGAAGTTATCTTCTCACAAAACAATGGTCAGATTTAGCTCGTCGTAGTTTTTCACTCTCCAATGATTATGCAAAATTTGATTTTAAGTATGCTCAAATTAGAGATGTCATTGCAAACATTGAAAGTAATATCCATCAATTAGATCAGTTCCTCTTAGATAAAGAGTCTTTTCTAAACTCAACTCCAACGATTCTTCCTGCCGACGGATGGATTACAAGTTATTTTGGACAAAGAATGTCACCCTGGGCAGGAAGACTTAAAATGCACGAAGGCTTAGATGTGGGAGCACCATATGGAACTCCAGTTTATGCTCCTGCAGATGGCATCATCACTTTTTCTGGTGAAAAAGCTGGATTTGGAAAATTTGTGCAAGTTGATCATGGTTACGGTATCGAAACCATCTATGCCCATAACCAAACTCTCAGCGTTCGCTCAGGTCAAAAAGTTAAACGTGGAGCTCTACTTGCAGCCGTAGGTAATACTGGCCACTCTACTGGTCCTCACCTTCACTATGAAGTTCGGGTTAATGGAATAGCTGTTGATCCCCTATATTTTATCTTAGATTAAAAAAGGTATTTTAAATGTTAGATTCAGTCATGCGTAAGTTATTTGGTACAAAACAGGACCGTGATCTTCGCGCTTTGAAACCAGTTCTCGATCAAGTGAATTCTCTTGAGACAAAATATAAATCTATGACTGATTCTGAGCTTCAGTCTCAAACTCCTATTTTTAAAGAGAAGCTCCTAAAAGGCGGAGCAACCGTGAACGATATCCTTCCAGATGCGTTTGCCGTCGTGAGAGAAGCGAGCCGAAGAGTTCTCAATATGCGCCACTTTGACGTTCAAATTTTGGGTGGATTAGTCCTTCATCAAGGGAAAATATCTGAGATGAAAACAGGTGAAGGTAAAACCCTCACAGCAACTCTCCCTCTTTATCTTAATGCACTCACAGGCAGAGGTGCTCACCTTGTGACGGTGAATGATTACCTCGCTCAACGTGACTCCCATGAAATGGGAAAACTCTATACTTGGCTTGGATTAACCGTTGGCTGTATTACTTCAAATATGGACGATGATATTAGAAAAGAGGCCTATCAAGCTGACATCACCTACGGAACGAACAATGAATTTGCCTTCGATTATTTAAGAGACAATATGAAATTTGATCTCAATGACTACGTTCAGCGAGATCATCATTTTTGTATCGTTGATGAAGTTGACTCTATCCTTATCGATGAAGCGAGAACTCCCCTCTTAATTTCAGGCCCATCTGAAGGTGACACTCGCCTTTATGGAGTTGTGAATAAGGTCATCCCTCAACTTACAAAAGACACACATTACACGGTCGATGAAAAGCAGCGCTCTGCTGTTTTAACAGAGGAAGGGATCTTAAAGATTCAAGATATTCTTAAGATTGGAAATCTTTACGATGTTCGAAACATTGAAGTTCTCCACCACGTCAACCAGTCTCTAAGGGCTCACACTCTTTTTAAAAACGAAGTGGACTATGTCGTTCGCGAGGGAAAAGTTATCATCGTTGATGAATTCACAGGAAGGCTTAAAGAAGGTTCTCGTTGGTCGGATGGACTTCACCAAGCCGTAGAGGCGAAAGAAGGTGTTGAGGTTAAATCTGAAAATCAAACCCTCGCCTCTATCACTTTCCAAAATTACTTCCGACTTTATTCAAAATTATCAGGAATGACTGGTACAGCAGATACTGAAGCTGACGAGTTCATGAAGATTTATAATCTTGAGGTTGTCGTTATTCCAACGAACCTTCCCATGGTTCGTGATGACATGGCAGATGTTGTTTACGCCTCGAGAAAAGCTAAATATGAGGCAGTTGCAAAACTTATTGAGGAATGTAACAAAACTGGTCAGCCAGTCCTTGTGGGAACGATATCTATTGAGTCCTCAGAGCTCATTTCAAAAGTTCTTCAGTCAAAAGGTATTAAGCATGAAGTTTTAAATGCAAAAAATCATGCTCGAGAAGCTGAGATTGTGGCACTAGCTGGTCATAAAGGTGGGGTCACAATTGCAACCAATATGGCCGGACGTGGAACTGATATTAAGCTCACTCAAGAAACAAAAGCGCTTGGTGGTCTTTTTATTATTGGAACCGAAAGACACGAATCACGCCGTATTGATAACCAGCTTCGTGGTCGATCAGGTCGTCAAGGTGATCCAGGGAAATCAAAATTCTTCCTTTCTCTAGAAGATGACCTCATGAGGATCTTTGGTTCTGACAGGATCAAAGGCATTATGAAGAGTCTTGGAATGAAAGACGATGAGCCTATTGAGCATTCCATGATTACAAATGCGATCGCTAAGGCCCAGAAAAAAGTTGAAACTCATAACTTTGATATTCGAAAGCACTTATTAGATTTCGATAACGTGATGAACGAGCAAAGAAAAGTCATCTATAAGATTAGAAGAGACATCCTTAATGATGAAGGTAACAAAGACCTTATTCATGATTTTATAGAAGAAGTATCATTCCAATTGGGAGAAGAATATAAACCAGACAAGAAGTCTTCCTTAAGAGAGTACCCTTGGAATGATATTAATCAATCTGTGAGAACCCTCTTTAATACAGACCTCTCTTTGACTCCAGAAGATTGTGCTTCAAAAGCTCAGAGTGATCTTGGTGACTATATTAAGCAGATTGGAAATAGTTCAATTGATTCTAAATTCTCGGGTTTTGATCCTGAACAAGTAAAGTTTACGTTTAGAGAAGTGCTTCTCGCAACTTTTGATCAATTCTGGAAAGATCATCTTCTTGCCATGGACCACTTAAAAGAAGGAATCAATCTGCGCTCTTACGGCCAAAAAGATCCTCTTGTTGAATATAAAAGAGAAGCTTTTGGTATTTACGAGGGAATGAAATTTGCCATAAAAAGAGCGGTCGTTGAGCGTATCTCCCATATTAAACTCATGACTCAAGAAGAGATTGAAGCGATCCATAAAGAACAAGAAAAAATGCTCGAGGCGCAACTTAAAGCCCATCAAGAAGCCGAAGCAGCAAAAACCATGGCCGAAGAAAAAAAGATTATTCGAGCGACAGTGAAGGTTGGACGTAATGATCCTTGTCCTTGTGGCTCTGGTAAAAAGTTTAAGTCCTGTCATGGAGCTTAAGTGAGTAATAACAAGAATGATCTAACTCGAATTGAAGATCTTGGTGAGTTCATCCATGAGTTAAATAACTCAGATGATACTCTTGAAAGTGAGACTTCCGATTCTGATGTTCCAGATGTTCCGTCCTTCGGTGAGGAAGAGACAAGTTTTGAAACCTCTGAAGATTTTGGTTCAACTTTTGAATCAGAATCGACTGAGTCGACAGAATCTTCATTTTCAACTGATTTCACCGATGGTGAGGATAGCTCAAATGAGGAAATGACACCCGAATGGAACACAGAATCTGAATCTGAATCTGAATCTGAAATGGAATCTCCCATCCAGCCTCAAGAAGAATTTACTTCCTCATTTGAGGATGAACCGAGTTTTAACGAACCGGAGCCAGTCATAGCTCAAACTTACTCACCTGAACCAGTTGTGGAAGTGAGATCAGACTATAAGACACCTGAAACCTTTGAAGATTTAAAAAAGTTCTCAGAAAGTTCTAGCTTTTCTGGCATGGCAACGGAAGGTAATCCTTCGTTCAGTGTGCTAGTGAAAAATGTCCGTTTCATCGAAGATGTTTCTGATATCGTTTTACTTTTAAAGGAATATAATCTCCTCGTTGATTCAGAAGAACAAACGAAAGCAAGACTCATGAGAGGGATGTTACTCATTCCTCGTATTTCTGAATATGCGGCGATCCATCTCGCCCATAAGTTACGCCGTTTCGACATTGATATTCAGCTTGGCCTATCGGATGAGATCCATCCGCCAAAACATCTTGAGACTCCGGAGACTGGAATCATTTCAAAACATAATCTCTATCAAAATCAGTCTCATCATTTTCATTTTGATGATGCAAAAGTAGATCTTGATCAGATCATCGTTTCTGCGACTCCAAGCTTAGATGGATATCAAATCCTAAAATACATGGGTGTCGCTTCTGAACATAAAATTATGGACGGCCTC
>CAMAYW010000155.1 GCA_945862475.1 Bacteriovorax stolpii | reverse complement strand
TTAAGGATTTTGCAACATTGATTAATCTGTTCGAGATACTCCCCTTCGTCATAATTTGACCAGCAAGTATGAAAAGAGGGATTGCGAGAAGAATCTCCTTATCAGCAGCATAAAAAATATCACCCACAACAACTGAGAGAGTTTCCCCTGAAACGTTGAGATAACAAATCGCTGCCAAAGCACCCATAATCACAAAAAGTGGCAAGCCGAAAAGAAGTGATATGACGATGGCAATAAGTATCAATAAACCTGTCGACATCAGTGAACCGCCTGAGGATCTTTCTCTTTAGGAGAAAAAATAAAATAAAAATATCTTAAACTCATGGAGATAAAGGTGTAAGGAATGATGGCTTGTAAAAACCACATCGGCATATCAATAATAACGTTGCGATCAGCAAACTCTTTAGACTCAATGACGTAAAGACATGAGTAATAGGCCATGGATACAGTGAATATTAAAACAAGTCCGTTGTGAGCTCGTAAATAAAATCCTCTCCACTTACCCTTCCACAATTTATCTGCAACCTCTGGGCGAAGGTGTTCAACTTTTTGAGTGACTAAAATCGCACCAAGAAATCCCGCCCATATCATCATGTAGACGGCACCCTTTTGCGCCCAAGGGATTCCAGTTTTAAAAATTTCTCTGGCGCCAACATCCAACACTACAAAAATCGTCAAACACAGGACGAGAAGAGAGGCTGTGATCTTTTCAATTTTTGTAAGGACTTTAAAAAACTTATCAATCATTTTTTTGCCTTAAATGCTTTTTTACCCTCTAAAATAAGAGCGTAAATTTTTGAGGACTCTCCACCGATATCCTTAACAGCTTGCTCAGCAAGTCCCGATGAAGCCTTTTTAAAGGCTTCTTTTTCTGATGCTGATAAATTATAAGTTGTAACACCCGATTCCTTAAGGACATCCAAGAGACTTTCTCCAAGTTTTCTCACACTAACTCTGAAGTCTTTTGCTTGAGCATTTCCTGGGCCCATAAGAGTTTTTTTATCATTTGGATTTAGCTTATCCCAAAATTTCTTGGAATAAATAACAGCTCCAGGCTGATAGATATGGTTCGTGACAGAGTAGAATTTAATCGCAGTTTGCCATTCAGCTGCCAATGTAAATAAAGGAGTGTTGTCAAAGGCTTCTACAACCCCTGTCTGAAGAGCTGGAAGAACTTCAGGAATAGCAATCGCAACAGGAGAAGCTTGAATCTTTTTCCAAAATCCTAAATGAACCTTAGACTCCTGAGAGCGAATTTTGACGGCTTTTAAATCAGCAGGCGATTTAATGAGTTTTGTTTTATGCCCAATACTTCTCCATCCATTTTCTGCCCAAGTGACTAGGACAAATCCTTTTGCCTCAAGAAGTTTCGTGAAAGGTTCAAGAAGGTAGTTATCTAAAATAAAATCAGCTTCTTCTGAACTCTCAAACAGAAATGGTACCTCTAAAAGGTCCAATTCCGGGACGATACTTGCCATTGCTGCACAAGTGAGTCCTCCGCCTTCAATATTACCTCGTCTGATTTTCTGCATGATTTCTAATTCACCACCAAGCTGACCACCGAGGAATGTTTTTATTTTAATTTTATTTCCTGACTCCTGAGCGACTCGATTCTTAATCTGTTCGAGTGAGTCCGCCCATGGAGTACCAGCAGGAGCAATTGTTCCAAATTTAATGGAAATATTTGCGGAGACATTAAATGAAACAAAGAGAATGAATGCCGTTAACAATTTCATAATCGATCCTTAAAAAAGTTCATCCTTATTATCTAATAACTTCTTAGCTTTTTTCTTTTCCCAAATATTTTCTGGGCCTAGCTCAGGATGGTTATCATACTTTGACTCCAGCACTTCTTTCAGCGTCTGTTCAAATTGTTTTTTGTCCCCGGCTTTTGTCCAGTACACTTCGGCCATAAGAACTTTAGTTCCAATATATTCAGGGGCAATTGAGATTGATTTATCAAAATTGATTTTACTCTTTTTCAAATCTCCTCCAGCAAAAGAAGGAGCGACAGCGTAAAACCCTCCCCAATATCTCTGGGCTGCGCCAAAGAAATAATCACTTTTTAATTTTTCAACTCTATCAATCATCGCCTTGATACGAGTTTTGTACTTTAAAGCTGCTGCGATTCCAGAAGCTTTTGCCCATTTCCCAAGGGAAGCAGCAGACCAATAGATCGCAGGAACTTCCTTCTCAGTTAAAGTATCAAGTGACTCTTCAACTGTTTTGCCTGAAGCGACTTTCTTTTTGAAAGCTTCATTTGTCGCCATGGCCTTTTCACCAAAAGCAGCTGCTTTTTCATAAACTGGCTTTTTCTTCTCAATGTCATCAATATGTGAGTCTGCTAAAAAATAATACCCTCTCGTAAGATAAGTAAGTGTTTCCAAATCCTCTGGTTGAGCTCTATGAATTTGCTCAAAAATATTAAGTGCTTCCTTGAGTTTTTCTGTCTCAGCTCTTTTGGCCCAAAGCTCTTTTGCTTTCTTAACAAGTGCAACTTTTTCAGCAGAATTTATTTCAATAGCTTTTGTCTGATTTTCCCAACCTGCTTGTCTCGTGGCACATGAGATGGCGAAAAAAAGAACTATCAAATGAATCAAAAATTTCATTTAGAACCTCCGGAATATTTATCTTAATATTAAAAAAAATTTAGGTGGACTGCCAAGCTTATCTTCACTGACTATTTCGCTCTGTTGAGATCCCTCTCTATCCAATGCTAACCTTAATGATGGCCAGAAAACTTAAAGTGATGGTTTTAAATGCCCAAGACTTATTCCTTTTTATGGATAAGCACAATCATGCCTCGATTCCAGTCACTCAATTATCTGAAATCAAATGGCAGCTCATGAGTTCGTCCTTGTTTTCCAATAAATCGAAAGAGAAATGTCAGATACTTGGTAATACGATCTTAGATGTTGATGCCGATATCGTTATGATGACTGAAGTTGGTGGACCGGAATCCTTAGGGAATTTCGCAAAATATGTATTAGGTGACCAATACTTTGCCCTAAGCCTTCCTTCAAATTCAGATAGAGGTATTGATTTAGGCTACCTTGTAAAAAAATCACTCCCATATGAAACAAAACTTACGAGTCATACAGATTACCGCTTACCCGACCCCGCCAGACGATTTTCAAGAGATATTTTGAGACTCGATATAATGGAGCATAACAACATTAAAATCATTCTCTTACTTGCTCATATAAAATCGAAACTGGATTTAAGAAAATCCGATTTCGAAGGGAGAACAAGAAGGCTTCAGGAAGTTAGTGGGCTCATTGAAATTTATTCTGATTTATCAAAAAGATTTCCAACAATCCCTATTTTAGTAGGGGGAGATATGAACGGTCATGCTGGGGAAAAAGATACTGAGGAGGAATTTAAGCAGATTTACACTCAAACTGATTTAAAAGACATGGCGTTTCTTGCAAAGATTCCAGACGAAGAACGCTTTAGCTACGTTTATTTCAATCGAGGGGGTAATCGATTTGAACAACAAATTGACTATCTTTTCATTCCAGAGCGGTTTAAAAATCTCATCTGCCCTGAGGATTGCTTCTTTCCAAGATATAAAAATTTAGACGGTGCCCCACTCCCCATCCCAAAAAGATTAGAGCAAAAAAACATTCTACCCTCCGATCACTATCCATTTTTAGGGACTTTGAGCTTTTAAACCATTAAAAACATAAAGAAACTTCACTCCCTCTGGCCTTTTTGGGGTGTTATGCTATTTTACCATGAGAAAAAAAACTAAACCCATTGAGAGGATTCATGGCTTACGAGAAAAAAGATTCTGGAGAAAACATTAGAATTGATATTACTGACGGTTTCGCAGTTGAGCGTGCTCTTAAAAAATTTAAACGTCTCTGTGATGCATTTGGGATTGTGAAAGAATACCGTGCACGTGAGTTTTATCAAAAACCATCTGTGAAAAAGATGGAAAAACTTGAAGCAGCAGAAAAACGTAGAAAGAAAACAGCAAAATTTGGATCGAAAGGTTCTAAGAAAATTTAAATAAAAAGCCCTCTAAAAATCCTTTTTTAGAGGGCATTTCTTATGGTTCTTCCTTGAACCTATTTCTCTTATCTCATTTTCAAGACAGCTCTTTTCTTATGTAGATCAAAGATCATTTGATCGAGTTTGGCTTTTTGAGCACTTGATCCAGATTGAGAGCGATAATCTAATTTAAGATAATTTTGCGCCTCTTCCGCTTGTATTGCCATCATAGCTGGTGCTGAGGAGTTTAAAAGTTTTCCAAGGTTCACTACTTTTGAAACATCGGCAACAACCGCAATCCCATTCTGGCCTGGGTTCATTCCTGTAAAAACACCAGCTGTCCCAATCACATCTCCAGTGTTCACGATTGGAAAGAAATTAAGACCTGGAAGAGATCGACCTATGCTATCGAAGGCCGAGATGGGAACAGCAACTCCAATCGCAGTTACTTTTTCCGAAAGGGCGAGGTAGATCCTAGCACCCTTACCTACATTCACTGCAATGACTTGGTTGTTCGCAATTAAAGGAACCATATTTCCATTTGGTAAAGTGGTTGATGCTGTTTGAACATCAGCAAGCTCCGAAACGTTAACCGAAATTTTTAACTGATTGACTCCCCCTAAACCACTTGTGAGGTCGAGCTGGCCGATAGGAGTCTGCCCACGCGGATGAAGGACGGGCACTGAGATTGAGCCAAATTGCATGGCCCCTAGATTAAGGTCTGCCGCAAAAGACATCCAAATATCATTGTTAATTGTTTGGGTTTCAACTTTTACACCGGTTAAGACGTTAGAAGGAGCGTTTCCGCAAGAAATAGCAAAAAGGGCCAAGACCACTAATGTGATAGTACGAAAGAAGAAATTTTTCATGCATTTTACCTGACGAGACATTTGTCTCTTGGTTGATCACAATCCAGCTTTTCAACAAACGTCCAACAATCAACATACGTGCAGCAGGAGGATTATAATCTAATAATTCGCTGCGTTATTTTAATCAGAAATTAAATAAAATGCAACAACTTTGTTAAGTGGACAGTCCCCCTTTCCTTACATAGGATGCTAAGCCTATGAAAGAGTTAAATTTCTACTTCGATTACCTCTCTCCTTTTTCTTATTTTGCTTGGTTGAAACTTGGCGTTTTACGAACTGAATTAAACCTTCAGGTGAAATTAAAACCTGTGGCCTTAGGCCCTCTCTTAAATCATTGGGGTATCAAGGGGCCGGGTGAAGTTCAACCGAAGCGTGAATTTTTGTTAAAGGAAATGCTTCGATATTCGACTAAAAACAAGATTGAATTTACGACACCCAAAACTCATCCCTTTAATTCCTTATACGCTTTAAGGCTTTCACTTTTAGAAGTTTCTGGATCCAATCAAGAAAAAGTCATAGAGACATTTTGGAAAGCTGGCTGGCAAAAAAGAATTGATATGGGCTCCCCGGAAGAGTTAGTTGAGTGTCTAAAGCAAAATAATCTTCCAGGGGAAGAGCTTTATGAAAAAAGCTTCAGTAGGGAGGCAAAACAAGCTCTGAAAGCAAATATTCAGGAAGCTATCGACCATGGTGTTTTTGGTGTTCCGAGTTTTGTAACTAATGGCGAACTCTTTTGGGGTGCCGATTCCATGGATAACCTTAAAGATTTTATCACCGGAAAAGATACTCTTGATCGAGAAAAATTTGAGATCCTCCTTTCATCAACTCCAAGAGCTGCCAATCAGTCTGTATGATCATATCCATCTTTTTATCAATCATGAGTTTTCAGTTATGGGCGTTGGAGCTTAAGTTCATAGGTCCTTGTGATGAGGATTTCATTTTGAAGGCGCAGGTATCTGGAGATTATTCAAATGTTGGTGAGCTTACAGTCGCTACACTTAAACAATTTACAATTCCTTTTAAGGGTAGTCCCGAGGGGATTAGTTCAGTGTTTCATACTCCAACTGGGGAAGAAGCGCTGGAGGTGGTTTCACCTAATGAAATGAGGGCCTACGGCTGGTGCTACTCTATAGATGGAATTTCCCCGGAAGTTTACCCCCATGAAGCTCCAGTTTATCCCCATACCAAATCAATTGTATGGCATTATGGATTTGCGAGATATTATAACGGTCAATGGGTAACCCAATGCACCCCGGCCCATACAGTAAAACCCAAATTCCTATGCGAGGATTAGAGGTCATTCATGGTTAGTAGAAGTAAAATTGAACTTTTGACTGAACATCTCATCAAA
>CAMAYW010000154.1 GCA_945862475.1 Bacteriovorax stolpii | reverse complement strand
AGGAGAAAATGCTTTCCCGAAACTCATATTAATCACTCTGGCCCCGTTATCAACCGCATAACGAATTCCATTAGCAACATCTTTATCTCTCTCATCACCGTTTGGAACAACTCTGATCGCCATAATTTTCACATTGGTAGCGACACCTTTCATTCCGAGATTATTATCTCTCACGGCTGCAATGATTCCAGCGACGTGAGTCCCGTGGCTTGAATCCGGTCCAACGACATCATTGTTTCCATAATTTCTTTGTGAGACATCTGTGTAGTTATCACCCACTATTGTACGAGGATTAAAATCTTCATTGTAATAATACTGAAGTTGATCCCCGTAAGTATCCAAGATACGATTCAGTCTTGCTTCAGTCATGTTATTTGAAAGAAGCTCTAGCATCGCTTTTTGAGCATCGATAACATTCTGATCTGAAGACTGAACTGCACGAACAGCTTCGATCGTCATCGTTGAAACACCAGCTTCTTTTAAGATAGCTTCTGCTGTTTTGTAAGCCTTGAGGCGGGCCGAATATGTTGTCACAATGTTCTTAGCTTCTTTAACAGCTGCCTCGACTTCTGAAGTGAGGGAATTAAGATATTTTGTCTGAGCGGCAGTTAATGGCTCACCAAGGTCCTCTAAACGCGCCTTGATTTTTTTCATACGTACGAGCTCTCTTGTGACCTCGAGCGTATCGGCGTCAACTTGAGCGGCAGCATTGCCTTTCGTGAGTCTTAATCCATTTTTGAGTGAATCATCTTTTACAATTGAGGCCATACCATCAGATCCACCGATGAAGTTCCAGCCAAAAACATCATCTTTATAACCATTACCATCATTATCGATTCCATCGTTCGGAGTCTCACCAGCATTAATCCAAATCTTACCTTGAAGATCTTCATGGTTTACATCCACCCCAGAATCGATAACGGCGACAATAATATCCTCTGAAGTTGGTCGACCAAAGGCCTTATAGGTTTCTTCTGTTCTGACACCCTCTGCTCCATCCACAGGCGAGAGATTAAACCAGTTTTCAGGTCTAGCACTCATGAGTGCATGCAGAGAAAAGAGAGACCCTTTTGCATTCTTAAGAACATATTTTGATTGAGATTGTTCAATAAGATTTAAATCTTCAATCGCTTTGGGAATCATTTGTGTTTTTGCAAAAACTGAAGACACAGAAATGGGAAGGGCCATTAATAGTAATGCTTTTTTAGAGAACATGGATTTCTTCCTTTGTTGGATCATTTTTCAGGAGTAAAACATGAAAGTATGGAACTACTCAAGCCCAAGAATGAAGTGTTAGTTTTTTTCTGTGAAGTGGTGTAAAAATTACACCACTTCAAGGTGTTGGAATTATTTAAATGAGATCGATCCCTACTTTAATGGGTCTTTCCACAAGTAGGCCTTTGGAGGTCAGAAGTTCAATAATTTCTGAGGGCCTGATTCCTGCTCCCTGTTTAACTTCTGTTTTAATGAAGATTCCAGGTAATCGGCAGGGAGAGACTTCGTCTATCGTTTCAAGAATATTTTCTGGTAAGTTCAAATCCCCAGGCTTAATTTCCATCAGAAGAGGTTTGATGTTTTTATCCAGCAACTTTTCTTCTTTTTTGGAATAGGATTTAATGACGATTTCCTCTAACTGATTAAGCTCATCCACGACATGTTTAATCTCAGCGGATGATTTAATAGGAACAAAATAAGTAAAAGCCTTTGCCGAATCTTGAATAGACGGAGTCTTATTTGTTATCACGGAAATATTTTTAAAAATGATTCCTGGTTCCGAATGCTCCTGTAAACGAATCATCATAGAGTTAAAATCATTCCACTCAGCAGGAACTCTGACATCAAAATATTCGGTTAAAGAGCTAATCCCGAGGGTAAGAGCTGGACCGAATGAGAGAAGAGCTCGAATGTTGTAACCTTCAGAATGAAGCGTTTCTAATCCTGCCCGTTTAAAAATTCTCGTCATCACTTTCTGAAGATCTAAATGAGAAATAAAGGTAATAGGCCCTATCTTAGAAAACTCAATTCTGTATCTGTAACCAACGTCTTGGTTTCTTTTTTCACGTAACTCAACAATATCTTTTTTAAGTTTTTCTGGTTGGACGTAGGGTGTATCCTCGATCGCCTTCATGCCTGTTAAAAAATCCCTTCTTTCCTGAACCATTCCTTTTAGGTCACAGGCAACTCCGCAGTGATAACAGACAAGTTTTTTCTTATCGATATCAAAGGTCTTCTCTAAAGCCTCTAGGCTAGAGTGGTGAACAATCATTCCATGAACTTTCCCACATGGTGGCGAGAGTCTGTTATGAGTGGCTTTTTTCCATTCAATTTCAAGAAATCTTTCCGTGAGACCAACATCAATATGATCCCAAGCGAGTTTTCCATTCATGGGAATTGTGCTTAAAAAGATTTCTGGGTCAATTCCTGATTCCTCTACGCACTTCACCCACAACGCATGATTATGGGTTTCATCCCAACCATCAAAGCGTGCTCCACCTTTCCAGGCATTAAAAATGATATTGGCAATTCTTCTGTCCCCTCTTGCCACAATCCCTTCTAGAGCAGAAATCTTTGAAAAATGTTTCCTAAAATTTAAACGGTGTTTATCAGCGTGTTCCTTTAAAAGATTCTGCTTCCTCTCAATTTCTGAAAGTGTAATCATATTCGACCACTGAAAAGGAGTGTGAGGCTTTGGAACAAAAGAGGATACTGATACGGTGACTGTAGGATTTCTTACTCCACATTCCATCGCTTTCTTGCGTGCCTTGGCAGCTGTTTCCATGATGGCAACAACATCTTCATCTTCCTCAGTCGGAAGACCTATCATGAAATAAAGCTTCATCTTACTCCAACCACGGGAGAAAACATTCTCAGCAGTTTTTAAGAGATCTTCTTCTGAGATATTTTTATTGATCACATCTCTCATACGCTGAGAGCCAGCTTCTGGAGCAAAAGTAAGAGATGTGTTTTTCACTTCAGCGAGCTTATCTAAAATTCTATTATCGAGTCCGTAAGCACGAAGTGAAGAAATACCCAAAGTAGCATTTTCTTTGTGAAGTTTATCAAGTAGTTCAATCACTAGTGGCGTCACCGCGGAATAGTCAGCCGTGGATAAACAAGTAAGAGAAGCTTCATCAAAGCCCCCATTTTTTAATCCATCCATCATCATTTGAACGACATTTTCTGGATTTCTTTCTCGGACGGGCCTATAAATCATCCCGGCCTGACAGAAGCGACACCCCTCTGTGCATCCACGAGCAAGCTCAACCGAAAAGCGATCAAAGATTGCTGTCATATGTGGAATGGGAGACTTTGTGGGAAAAGGATAATTAGCGAGATTATCGACGAAGTATCTCTGAACTCTATCTGGAATGACACCCGCGAACTCTGCCTTGGGGCCCGTCACGACTTCCATTTGAGTCATGGGATCAATTGCTGTCTCATAAAACTTAGGGACGTAAATTCCTTTCCATTTTGCTAATTCAAAAAGAATCTCGTCTCGCTTCATTCCTTGAGCTCGAGCTTCACCAACAAAATGGGTGATCCTAGCAAAAAGTTTCTCACCATCTCCAATCACTACAAAATCCATAAAAGGAGCGAGTGGCTCAGGGTGAGTGGCACATGGTCCACCACAAATGACAAAGGGTTCTTCTTCCCTTCTGTCTTTTGTCCAGATAGAAATTCCACCCATATCAAGCATATTCAAAATATTTGAGTAACTCATCTCATACTGAAGTGAGAAGCCAACAATGTGGAAGTCTTTTAATGGTTTAAAGTTTTCAAGAGAAACAAGATGAAGATCTCTCGATCGAATTTCTTTTTCCATATCAACCCATGGACAAAAAACTCTCTCGGCCAGTAATCCCTGATGCTGATTTATTTCTTCATAGAGAATTTTCATTCCTAAGTGACTCATTCCAATTTCGTATGTGTCCGGGAAACAAAGAGCGACTCTAGCGATAGCATCGTCCCAATTTTTCTTGGTAACGAAATGCTCGCCCCCAATATATCTGGCAGGTTTTTCAACTTTATCTAAAAAGGATGCGTAAGGATTGTGAGACGCCACAGAGGACTCCTAAATTGGTTTGTTTCACTAAAATAGTGGAGGGAATTGAACCCTCAAAAGGATGAGGCTTTTCTAACAAATGATGAGGTAGTTAACAAGTTGAAATTTTTACAATCCTGAAGCTATGGAGAGGACCCAGCGGCGATCTTCTTCTTCTCTAAATCCAGCCTGTGACCGGTCAACGGCGTAGGTCGTTAAATCTAGGACAAAAGAACGAGAGCGCACCCCTATTCCTCCAGATCCCCAGCCGTCACCCCAACCGCCTCGGATAAAAATCCGGCGCTTAAAATCAATCTCTGCACCGGCGGCCATGCGCCTTGAATAATCCGTATTGTAAGCATCTCCCAAGTCTCTTAAGTTTACTTCGAGGTGAAGTCTAGATGTTTGAGCAATTTGCGGCGTAACTGAAAAAGCAAGATCCAGAGATTGAGGTATTTCATCTGGAGATCCACCTGCACTTACATTTTCAAAATCATTTTGAGTGGCATTTCTAAGAACAGCTGAAAATGTTGGTAAAAAGGTGAAAGGCAAAGTGAGTCTTGAACCAAGAGTTAATTGAAGGCTCGATCCTTTTTTATAATCAGTTCCAGCGATATCAACCGCCTCAGTGGGCCCAAAAGATTTGTAAAGATCTCTTCTAGATAAATAAACTGCAGTCACTCCGAGTTTAAAGACACCACCAAAAAGCGATCCACTAAGAGACATCACGGGGCCTTGATCAAGCCTCTCTGCAATTTCAAATTCATTGGCCACATCATTGTTAATGATCGCTCGATTTCTTTGGGTATAAAGATATCCAAGTGTCAGACCACGAACGGTAAAATTTGGAAATATATTAAATCGTGAATGGGCGAGCTTACCTTGATGATCAGCAAGCTCAGTCCGAAGTTCAGTCATATCAAACGAATTTATATATTTTCCAGGAATGTCATAGGCAGGGCCATCTCCCACGATATCCATAAGACCACTACTCGTTTCCATATGAATGTTGGCCAAATGTAATTGTGGGCCTCTCACAGTACCAAGGCCAGCTGGATTATAAAAGGAAGACCATGAGTCATCGACTTTATTGATGTAGGCATTTCCCATCGCGAGAGCTCGTGCAGAAGTAATAAATTCTGGAAATGCATGATCCTCAAAATCTAACGCTGCATACGTCGGAGAAAGACTCACGAAGAATAATAACAACAGAAGTATTTTCAAATTAAACTTCCTCACCCATCTATTTTAGAATATTGAGATTTAACACTCAATGGAGGGGCAAAACCTCCCCTACCAATTAAAACCAAATGAGTAACCGAACATTAGTGAGGACTGGTCTTTGGAATCAGAGGTTTGTAATTTCTGATAACTCGCCTCAAGTTTAGAGATAAAGGGTGAATATGTGAGCTCTAGACCCCCCGTTAAAGTCATTAATTGGCTCTGAAGAGCAGGTCTAAGCCCATTTAAAACAGGATCATTGGAGTTAATAGTTCCTTTGAAATCATAAGTGGCATACGAAAGACTCGAGTACGTCAGAATGGCAGGACCAAATCTAAAACCATAAAGTAAAAGATACTCTGTTCCCCCGAGATTAAATTTAATTTCTTTGTCGTCTGTTTCGTAATCGTTTCCGCCGGCAAGAACGACAACACTCGCCTTAGGCCCAGCTGAGTTTTGCGAGCGAGATCCTCCTAGAAACTGAAGTTTCCCACCCAGCATAGACGCACTTCCTCCCGTGTGAGACCAAACGAAATCCACAATATCTATGAGAGAATTGGAAAGTAAAAAGCCCGATCGCATAACGTCTTCATAAAGAACCCCATCGTCCACTGTCCCATTTGATGTATCAATCGTGAGTTGAGTCGCTCTTGTTTGTTGATACTCCATCTGACCACGAAAAATGGATCCCTGGGACTCTGGAGTTATAAAACGATTTCCCGGAAGAATGTACTTCGTAGCACAACCCGACAAAAAGAGGAGGATAATCAAGTCAAATAATTTCATA
The DNA here is from genome assembly GCA_945862475.1 of Bacteriovorax stolpii. Taxonomy (GTDB): domain Bacteria; phylum Bdellovibrionota; class Bacteriovoracia; order Bacteriovoracales; family Bacteriovoracaceae; genus Peredibacter. The sequence goes on along the minus strand of CAMAYW010000154.1, from coordinate 182 downwards.
AAATTCTCTCAAGAATCATAGTCGTCCATAGGTTAGCATGAGGAAACATCGGCAAAAATAGCCTACCTCGATACTCAACCTGCCAACAATTCTTGGAAAAGATTATGAATTCAAAAAAATTCGTCGATAAGAAAAACAGAATGAAAAGTCTCAGTTTTATCTTTTCAATTTTAGCTCTTTTT
>CAMAYW010000153.1 GCA_945862475.1 Bacteriovorax stolpii | reverse complement strand
TCCAACAAATAAACAAAGAGAAAAGGGACAAGGAATATGTAATATCGTCCAATTCTTAAATTAACTCCAAGAATTGCCAAGAACTCTATGAAAACAAATGTTATCAATAAGAGGACAAAGAAACGAAAAAACTTACTATGCATAAAAAGGGAAAAACCCATTGAAAAAAGAAACAACGTAAAGAAAAAAAGAAAAACAAAGAAAACGAATAAGTCAGGATTGAGAGGATAATTAAAAGAGAGTGGATATGAATCACCACCAAACATAAGTATCAATGATTTAAATAGAGTGAAAAAATCATTTTTAACCCATGAAACATTAGACAAGACTGATTGAACACTAAATAAACTCGCCCTTAAAAGATAATAACCAACAACTGGAATGGAGGAAGAGAGAAACTTGAAAGACTCTTTAAGAGATAATTTCCTTTTAAAAAAATCAATAAACACTAAAGTCCAAATGGGAATTAATCCTAATGGATGAATGAGTGAGATGGCACACATTAGGATCCATTTTTTCACAAAACGAATTTCACTTCTATAGTCCCAAATAATTAAAAGGAGAAAAATCATTTCAGCAAATAGGCCGTAATGCCTTGCCTGTCTATCCTGCATAATAAGCGTGGGTGAAAGAGACCAAAAGGCAACGAGACCTAAAGACAAAATCTTATTGCCATTTTTTAAAAGAGAAAGACATAAAAAAAGAATTGTATAACTAGCAAAGATACTTAACATTCTTATGCTAAAAATTGAATCAGAGAAAACGACTGACCACAACTTCACTAAAAAATAATAAAAAGGTGTATGGGATTCAGTCGAAAAGACCTGATCTAAGTGGTGGCCAAAATACCAAGTGGCAACCTCATCACTCCAGGAGCTTATCTCTGAAAGAGATGATAGACGAAGAAAAATTCCTACAAAAAGAGTAGAAAAAAAAAGGACCTTCTCTTTTAAAAGAAGGTCCTTGAAAAAATTAAGCATTAAGTTTTCTTAAAACGTAGTGAAGGATCCCTGAGTTTTTATAGTACTCAAGTTCGTTGGCCGTATCGATTCGAGACATGAGATTTACTTTAATGACTTCCCCATTTTTACGCTTAATTTCTGCAGAAATTTCTGCTTTAGGCTTCATTTGAGTTAGACCATGTAGTGTAACCTCTTCTGTTCCATCAAGATTGAGAGATTTTCTCGTTTGCCCACCAGTAAACTGAAGCGGGATAACTCCCATTCCAATTAAGTTAGATCTATGAATTCGTTCAAAACTCTCAGTGATAACGGCCTTAATCCCAAGAAGCCTTGTGCCTTTTGCCGCCCAGTCTCTAGATGATCCAGTTCCGTATTCTTTACCCGCAAAAACCACAAGGGGCTTACCCGCTTGCTGATACTTCATAGAAGCATCATAAATCGAGGTTTCTTCACCAGATGGTACAAAAGTCGTGAGACCACCTTCTTTTCCGGATTTTACCATTTCGTTTTTGAGACGAATATTTGCAAAAGTACCTCGAGTCATCACTTCATCATGACCTCGGCGAGCTCCGTACTGGTTAAAATCAGCTGGCTTAACTCCCCTTCCTACGAGATAAGATCCAGCAGGAGTATCTGGTTTAAATGAGCCAGCAGGAGAAATGTGGTCAGTTGTAATTGAATCACCGAAAAGTCCAAGAACATTGGCGCCAATAATATCTTTTACGGCCTCGGGATCTTTTTTCATACCCTTAAAGTAAGGAGGGTTATTGATATAAGTTGAATCTGAATCCCAAGAGAATGTTTCACCTTCTGGAGCAGAGACTTTCTGCCAAAATTCATCACCTTTAAAGACATCCGAATAGCGAGACTTAAACATTGCAGGTGTAATGGATTTTGCCATTACATCATGAATTTCTTGAGATGAAGGCCAGATATCTTTTAGGAAAACATTGTTGCCTTTAGAATCTTTACCAATAGGATCTTTTGTTAAATCTAATTTTACGTTACCAGCAATAGCGTACGCGACAACAAGTGGAGGTGAAGCAAGATAGTTCGCTTTGACATCCGGTGAAACACGTCCCTCAAAATTTCTGTTTCCAGAAAGGACTGCTGAGGCCGTAATATTCCCGTCCTTAATAGCTTTAGAAAATTCTGGTTTTAGTGGACCCGAGTTCCCAATACATGTCGTGCAACCATACCCTACAAGATTAAACCCAAGTTTATTAAGTTCACCTTGAAGTCCAGCAGCTTCTAGATAATCAGTCACTACTTTTGAACCGGGAGCAAGTGACGTTTTCACCCAAGGTTTCGTTTTTAAACCAAGTGCATTTGCTTTCTTCGCAACTAGACCAGCGGCTACAAGTACTGATGGATTTGAAGTATTTGTGCAAGAAGTGATCGCAGCGATCATCACGTCACCATGAGTGATCGTAAAATCTGCTCCATCAACTTTTTGAGTAAAATTCATGTCATCAGCTTTCACTTTAAAACCATTTTCTGAAACAAGATCTTTTTTAAATCCTTCAGAAATGTTTGAAAGAGAAACTCTATCCTGTGGACGCTTAGGGCCTGCAAGAGATGGCTCAACACTAGATAAGTCTAGTTCAAGAGTATCTGTGAAAATTGGATCTTTTGAATCATTTCTCCAAAACCCTTGCTCTTTAGCATAAGCTTCAACAAGTTGGACTCGATCTTCATCACGACCCGTGAAGCGAAGATACTCGATGGTTTTTTCATCAACTGGGAAGAATCCACAAGTCGCACCATACTCAGGCGCCATGTTTGCGATTGTTGCTCTATCTGCTAAGGAAAGATCTTTTAAACCTGGGCCAAAGAATTCTACAAATTTATCGACCACTCCTTTTTTACGGAGCATATTCGTTACAGTTAAAACTACATCTGTTGCAGTGACACCTTCTTTTGCTTTGCCAGTTAATTTAAATCCGATGACTTCAGGAATAAGCATGGTCACTGCCTGACCGAGCATAGCAGCTTCTGCTTCGATACCACCAACGCCCCAGCCAAGAACGGATAAACCATTTACCATCGTGGTGTGAGAATCTGTTCCAACGCAAGTATCACAGTAAGCAAGTGTTGTTCCATTTTCTTCTTTAGTCCAAACTGTTTGCGCGAGGTACTCAACGTTTACTTGGTGACAAATACCTGTTCCTGGAGGAACCACGCGAAAGTTTTTAAATGCTTTCTGACCCCATTTTAAAAATTTGTATCTCTCTCCGTTTCTTTCATACTCTAGATTCATATTTTTAGTGAATGCATCTGGAGAAGCCGAATAATCAACAATCACTGAGTGATCAATCACAAGATCAACAGGAACGAGAGGATTAATTTTTTGTGGGTTACCACCTACGGCCTTCATAGCATCTCTCATGGCCGCAAGATCTACGACAGCAGGTACGCCTGTAAAATCCTGCATCAAAACTCGAGCTGGGTAGTAATTAATTTCTCGCGTCGATTTTTTATCTTTAGTCCATTGGCCCATGGCCTTTATATCATCAGGATAAACAGTAAAACCGTCCTCATTACGAAGAAGATTTTCCATCAACACTTTAAGTGAGTATGGGAGATTATCCACATCACCAACACCAGCAGCTTCAGCAGCCTTTAAAGAAAAATAGTCGTAAGACTTATTCCCTACTTTTAATGTTTTACGGGTCTTAAAAGAATCGAGTCTTTTGTCTGACACAGATCACTCCTCATTTAGAAATTTTATGAAATATTCTAACTCTTCAAGGGCTTGGTGACTATGAGAAATAGCATAGGAAAGGAACGTGCAACAAATCCCGACAATACCCGTCAGGAAAAAGAAAATTATCCCTTCAGACAAATAGCAAACAAGTCGATAAGAAGAATTATGGGGAATGAAAAAACCTTAACACTATCAAGAGAAAAACATTTAGATCACATGGTAAGGGTCGTCCCTTTTATCGTTTTTTGCTACGCTGTTCAATGCTTCATCATTACAAAAATTGGACCAGGGGATTTTTCAACGATTAGCTTAACCATTCTTGGGGGATTTCTTGCTCTCATGATTGCAGGTTTCATAACCTATGACGTTAAGCATAGAGTCGTTCTAGATGATTCTGGGATAAATATACACTTTCTTGGAACGACAAAATTAATCTCTTACGATGAGATCTGGATGGTTGAAATCAACGAGCCTGATCAGTCGTTTTCAACCATTAAGCTTCACGGCAATAAGGGTAAAACAACTTTTTATTTTGTCGACGAATCAGACAAAATAAAAAGATGGATTGAAGATCATCAAACAAAATCGCACTTGAAAGAAGCAGCTTAAATATTTAAGGCCCTATTTTCAGTCGCCGCTAAACATGCTTCTTTAAAGCCCTCGGAATAAGTAGGATGGGCGTGAGAGATCCTTCCTATATCTTCTGCACTCGCTCTAAACTCCATCGCCACAACAGCTTCTGCAATCATATCTGCAGTCCTTGGGCCAATCATATGAACCCCAAGAATCTCATCTGTTTTTTTGTCAGCAAGAACCTTAATGAGGCCATTTTTTTCATTGGAAGCGACAGCTCTACCTAGGGCCAAGAAAGGAAATTTTCCAACCTTATAATCAATCCCCTTCTGCTTTAATTCTTGCTCTGTATGTCCTACCCCAGCAACTTCAGGCCAAGTATAAACTACACCAGGAATGAGATTATAATTTATATGTGGTTTCTCACCGGCCATGTATTCCGCAACAAAAACTCCTTCTTCCTCTGCCTTGTGGGCAAGCATCGCACCCTTAATCACGTCACCAATCGCATAAATATGCGAATGAGTGGTTTGAAGGTGATCATTCACGGGAATTCTTCCGCGCTCATCTAGGCTTAGACCAATATTTTCGAGACCTAATTTATCTGTGTAAGGTCTTCTCCCGACGGCCACTAAACAATAATCTCCCAAAAGTTCAATTTCTTCGTTAGAAGATTTATTTTTTGCTTTTACAATAACTTCATTGCCATTTCTTTTGACGGAAGAAACGCCGTGACCCATATGAAAAGTCATTCCATCTTTCGTAAGAACTTTTTGAAGCTCTTTACCAAGATCTGAATCCATCGCAGCGATACAAGAATCAGCGAATTCAACCACAGAAACTTTTGAACCTAGGCGCTTATAAACTGAACCTAGCTCAAGACCAATAACACCGCCACCAATTACGATGAGATGCTTTGGTGCCTCTTTGAGTTTCAATGCTTCTGTTGAAGTTATAACTCTTTCTTTATCAACAGTAACACCCGGTAGATTTGAAGGCTTTGAACCAGTTGCAATAATGGCATTTTTAAAACCAATTTCTTGTGTGCCTTTTTCAGACGTCACAATGACTGTGTTTTTGTCTTTAAATGAACCATGACCTTGAAAAACTGTGATCTTATTTTTCTTCATTAAAAAGGAAACACCACCGGTGATTCCTTCAACGACTTTAGCCACTCTTTCAGACATTTTTGGAACATTAAGATTCACACCAGAAACTTCGATGCCATGGAGGGAATGAGAATGAACCGTCTCATGATACCGTTCAGAGGAATCAAGCCACGCCTTTGAAGGAATACAACCCACATTGAGGCATGTCCCACCCAGCGTTTTATAACGCTCAATAATGGCAACTTTCATTTTTAACTGAGAGGCCCTAATTGCGGCAATATATCCACCGGGCCCAGATCCAATAACAACAAGATCAAACTGTTCCATTATTTTATTCCTTCATTAAATATCAAGTAACAAACGAGATGGGTCTTCAATCATTTCCTTAACTGCTTTAAGAAATGACACTGATTCTCTGCCATCAATAATTCTATGATCATAAGAAAGGGCGAGATACATAATCGGACGAATAACAACCTGACCGTTAACCGCCACTGGTCTTTCAACAATATTATGAAGTCCTAGGATCGCCGATTGAGGTGCGTTTAGAATCGGAGTCGAGAGCATTGAGCCGAAGATTCCGCCATTTGTGATAGTAAAAGTACCACCTTGCATTTCTTCAATGGTGATTTTTCCGTCGCGAGCGCGAGTGGCGAGTTCAATGATTTTTGACTCAATCGCCGCCATTCCCATGGATTCAGCATTTCTAATCACTGGAACAACGAGACCTCTTGGTGTTGACACTGCAACACCCACATCTGCGTAATTATGGTAAACGAGCTCTGTGCCATCGATCATACCATTCACGGCCGGGTATTGTTTAAGAGCAGCACAACAAGCTTTTGTAAAAAAGCTCATGAAACCTAGACCCACTCCATGCTTTTCTTTGAATGAATCTTTATATTTTTTTCGAAGATCCATAACTGCAGACA
>CAMAYW010000152.1 GCA_945862475.1 Bacteriovorax stolpii | reverse complement strand
TCATTAGTGGGGAACAAGAACTTGTGAATGGATTAAGCAAAGTTCTCCGACTTGATTCTCCCAATCAATAAATTACAATAATCTTAAGCATTTACTAAGGAAGGATGAGTGAAACATTTGGTTTTCGCTCTAGTGGCACTCACAAGTTGTGCCAGCTGGAAGCAAAAAGATTTTGTAAAAGAATTAAATAAACCTTCAGAGGAAATAAATGCTTCGGGAGTAGTATCAACGCCAACCGATGCTAAACTCCTTGAAAAATTTGAAGTTCAAACAGTTGAAGAAAAAAAAGAGGATAAAGTCGTCGTTGAAAAATCGGTGTCTATCAAACCCGCTGTTAAGGTCTCGCCTAAAAAAAATCAAAAGAAAAAAATCTTAGATACTTTAGTTAAAGAAACGGCGCCACTTCCCAAAGATTATCCTCAGGAATTAATTGATATTAACTCCAGAGCAAAAAAAGTCTGGGATGTTTATCAGCCAAATCACCATATTGGTCAGACTGTTTATTTAGATATTCACTACCTTGGCATGACTGTGGGAAAGATTGTTCTTATTAATAAGGGTAAAAAAGTTGTTAATGACAAAGAGGTTTGGCATTTCCACGCGAGATTTAAGTCAGCACCTTTCTACAGTAAAATATATGAACTCGATGACACCGTTGATACTTTTGTCACAACAGATAGTTTTTTATCCAATCGTTACAGTCTCGTTCAAAGAGAGTCGAAACAGGATATTGATGATCTTCAGCTTCATGATCGAGATCAACTCACGACATTTTGGTTCTATCGTCAAAAGAGATCTGGAGAAAAAGAGAAAAATAAAAAAGTTGAAAAACCCATGCCTTATTTCAGTACAGATCCATTCTCGGTTGTTTTCTTCTATCAAGGATTGCCTCTTAAAAACGGGGATATCTATGAAATACCGCTCGTTAACAAAGGAAAGATTCTTATCTTGAAATCACAGGTCGAAGGACGAGAAACAATTGAAACAGAGAAAGGAAAAAGAAAGGCGATTAGAGTACATGCAACGACGAAATACACTGGTGAAACCTTAAAGAGTGGCGATCTTTATTTCTGGTTTAGTGACGATCAGCAAAGAACATTTCTTAAGGCACAAGCAAAAATTAAAATCGGATCTGTGACTGCAGATATCGTTAATAAGTAATGAGAGAAAAAATCCGACTTTCAGATCTCACTGTTCTCTACGTCTGTCTTTCAGAAAATTGGGGAACACTTGAAAGGCGTTGTATCGCTGATGCTAGCTATTTTCGAAATATCGGAGGAACAGCTTTTCTTCTTTGTCACGAGAAGTCACTTGTTGATAGAGAAGCTGAGAAAGAAGATATTCCAAGGTTGCATTTTTCAAGTCACCTTAGATCCTGGAGATCGAGACTCAATTTTTACTTTCAATTACAGCATATTCTTCAAAAGCAGCAGATTGATATCATTCATTCCTACAACTACGATACACTCTTACCTGTGGGAATGATTTTAAAAGGAATGCTTCAAATCCCAATGGTCTTTACCTTTAATGAATCGATCCCTTGGAAAAAAAACAACTTTTTGGATAAATGGTTCATCTCTCGAACAGATTCAATTTTTACTTTTTCTCCCAATATTAAAGAACTTGCTGCCGAGACTTTCCCTGTCAACCAGAGAAGAATTTATGTCACAGGCGCAGGAATAGATTTTCCTGCAAGAATCACTCGCTCTGTTCATCTAGAGGAAAAGAAAAAAATTGTTATTTTTATTTCTCGAACAGAAAGAAGTCTTTCAAACATTAAACTTTTCTTTGATTGCATTCCCTCTCTCATCCATCAACTAAAAACCCAAAATTTTGATAAGCGCCTTATCTTCACTCTGATGACAGATATCTCGTGGTACAACCATGACATTTATGAGGAACTCAAGAGAATGATTCTAGAGAGGCACCTTGAGATGCATGTAAGTTTTGAAACGAGACCTCTCGCTTCAAGTAGTTTTCAAGACTGTGATATTTTTGTGGGCCTTCCCCAAAGAGAGCTCTTTTCTGATCAAGACCTCTATGCTCTTGTGACTCAAACACCCGTTCTTCTTCCAAGAACCTCGACTCGTCAGCAACTGATTAAGCAGGGGAAATTTGGGGAAACTTATCACCCCGAAGACGGAAGGGAACTCAAAGATAAGTTGGTAAAGATCCTCACTAATTATTCCAGCTACTTAGAGGAACTTCAAGGGGTCGAACTTGAGCTTCAAGAACAACATCACTTCGAGCGATATGCTGAAGAACTTTACGCTCACTATGAAAAACTTTACACTCAGCGTCTTCGTTACAGTCAGAAGCAGAAAAAGCTCGCGTAATCCCTTCAGATCATTTATATTTTCCGCTCTCCAGTAGGAGAATTAATGTCTAAAAAGGGGGGCTATATTATGGCCACCAAACAAACAACTGCCTCTAAACCTAACTTTGAAATCCCAGCTTGGATCAAAGGGTTCGACTTCGAAATGGGAGACGTTCCAGAACAAAAAGCTAAAACTGAATTCAGCGAGATGATCAATTCCGCTGGCGCAAAGAATTTCGCTGAAGGCGAAGTTTTCATGGGCCGCGTAGTTGCTATGAACGATGAATTCGTCACTGTCGACATCGGCTACAAGCAAGAAGGTCTTGTACTCGCTCGTGAATTCCGTAACTACGACGGAACCATGAAAGTGAAAGTCGGTGAAGAAATCCAAGTTTATCTTGAGAAGCTTGAGTCTACGATGGGGAACCTTGTTCTCTCTAAAGACAAAGCAGAAATTCTTAAGGCTTGGGATAAGATCTCTGAAGCTTGCGAAAAAGGTGAACCTGTTGAAGGAACTGTTATCGCTAAAGTTAAAGGCGGTCTTTCTGTTGATATCGGTGTTAAAGCGTTCCTTCCTGGTTCGCAAATCGATATCCGTCCAGTTAAAAACCTTGATAAGTACATTGGTAAAACAATGGAATTCAAAGTTATTAAGTTCAACAAAAAACGTGGAAACATCGTTCTTTCTCGTCGTGCAATTCTAGCTGAAGAGCGCGGTAAGATGAGAGATGAAACACTTACTCAGATCCAAGAAGGCATGATCGTGAAAGGTATTGTGAAAAACATTACTGATTACGGTGCGTTCATCGATCTTGGTGGTGTTGATGGTCTATTACATATCACAGATATGTCTTGGGGCCGTGTGAAGCATCCTTCTAACCTTCTTAACGTTGGTGACGAAGTAGATGTTAAGATCCTTAAGTATGACTCTTCTAAAGAGCGCGTATCTTTAGGTCTTAAGCAAGTTCAAGCTAACCCTTGGGAATCTGCTAAAGATAAATATATGCCAGGTTCAAAAGTTTCTGGAGAAATCGTTTCTGTTAAAGACTACGGTATCTTCGTTGAGCTTACTGACGGCATCGAAGGCTTGATCCACGTTTCAGAAATGAGCTGGACAAACAAAAAATCTGCTAACAAGACATACAACGTAGGCGATAAAGTTGAAGCTGTTGTTCTTGAAGTAGACGTTGAAAACAAGCGCATCTCTCTAGGTCTTAAGCAGCTTATGCCAAACCCTTGGGATGATTTATCTGCTAAATATACTGTTGGAAAAGTGGCAGAAGGAACAATCAAGGCGATCGTAGATTTCGGTCTATTCATTGATCTTGGTGAAGAAGTAGACGCTCTTATCCACGTATCTGACCTTTCTTGGACTAAAAAGAATGTAAACCCTTCTGAAGAGTACAAAGTTGGTCAAAAAATTAAAGCTGCAGTCGTAACTGTTGATGCTGAAAACCAAAAGTTCTGCTTAGGCCTTAAACAGCTTGAGGAAGATCCTTGGAAGAAGATCGAAGAGCGTATGCCTGTTGGTTCAGTAGTTGAAGGCGAAGCTGTTCGTATCACTGAGTTCGGCGTATTCGTTGAGCTTGAAACTGGTATCGAAGGTCTCGTTCACATCTCTGAAATCTCTGAAGAGCGCGTAGAGAAGCCGTCTGATAAAGTTGCTAAAGGTGACAAAGTTAAGGCGATCGTTATCTCTATCGACAAGTCAGCTAAGAAGATTGCTCTTTCTATGAAAGCAGTAGCTTCTGGCGAGTATAAGTCGAACTACAAAGCAGAAGTGGCCCAGCCATCTACGCTTGCAGACAAGCTTAAAGGCTTCAAAGTTTAATTGCTAAAAAGTTCAAAAGGTACCGCGTACCTTTTCGACAGGCCCGGAGAAATCCGGGCCTTTTTTTTGTTATTTAAATGGAGTTAATGATGAACTTTTTAATGATAGCTCTCTTTACCCTTGGTTCTGTCATGGCGGAAGCTTCTGATTGTAAGGTTTTCATTCCTGTAAAAGATTTTTTACATGCTGGGCACACCATCTATTTTGATTTTGGAACGATCCTTAAGGCTAAGAAGATGGAAGAAACGTACGAGGTCCTAAAAGCTGACCTTACATTAGTGGCAGATGGTGTTGAATTAGAGGAGCGGTATTTTAATTACGCGTTTGCAAGCCTCACAATTAACTATAAGTCCGGAAAATCATATGAATATAAAGAGCGCGTTCGATGTCTTACTCAGCTTTGTGGTGTCTCTGATTTTGCTAAATCCTTTAATAAAGTCTTCAGAAAACTCTTAAAGATTCACGCACCTTGTGAATGAAAAATAACGTAGCTAATGATTGGGATGACGATTATTTTGAAATAAAAAAAGGGCCACTTTCGTGGCCCTTCGCTTTTCTTGGGAGGAAAATTTCAATTATTGGGCCATGAAATTTTTCATTTCTCCAGCACCAGTAACATGGATTGTATCGTTACGCTCGAAAGCAGCTGACCATGAGTTCATTTGGTACTTAATATTAACCATTGCACCTGCCACTGGATTTTCTCTTGTTCCGTGGTTCATCACACCTGATAAACTCATCTTCGCATTAAAGTCCCAACCATAAGAAGTTCTAACTGCACCAGGAACTACCATCACGTTAGTGAGATATTTACCTTTACCATCATAAGATCCACCAAACGAGTAGATCACTTTATAATTAAAATTCACAACTTCAGAACCTGTTCCATTTTTTACTTTTGCAATAAAGCTTCTCTCTACTGGCATTGAGAAACCTTCTAAATCAAATGGATCAATGTATTCTTTAGTTTGAGCATTACGAGGAACAACACTAATAGGAGCAAATTCAGTTACGTTAGATGGGCGGCCTTTTTTCACAAGTTCGTAAAAGGCTTCACCGAGGGCAACAAGATCACGAGCTGTTTGTATAACTCTACCTGTTTTATCTATTCTATCATCGAAGGTCGGCTTAGGAGGAATTTCTGGAGTTGTTGTTCCACCGCCAGTGACTCCACCATTAGCACCACCATCTAAACCCATCATTGTCATCTTGTGCAAGTTTGCAGGAGTCGTCACTTCTTCTACTGAGAAGCTAGAGATTTGCTGCTCTAATGGAATATTAGATGCCGCAAAAGCTGTTGTTGATAAAACGAGTGAAGAAGCGAGTAATAGTTTTTTCATTCATTCCCCCTGTTAAGAAATCTTTTTAATGATTTCATCCATCTGATCATTAAATGTGTGCCTTACTTATCAACTTAAGAAACAGATGGTCAAGGGGTGGGGTGAGATATGTCTTTTTTACAGAGAAAGAACGATATCCTTGCATATTTAAGTACTTAATTACACTCACCCGGCCTCATGAGAGGTAAGTTTTTATTAGGATTACTAATATGTTTTATTAGTAGGTCTAATTACTGACGCTTCTCAATCGTGAAAGAACGATGAATGTTCGTCTGGTGAAAATCCTGAGGGATCGTCCATTGTGAGATTTCCTTAACCTTGTAATGGTCAGAAATAATGGGATGAAGCTCGAATTTTCTTTTATTGGTTGAGAAATAAAGAACTCCACCCGGTGAAAGTAGGTTCATGCTGTCTCTTATGAGGAGAGGGTGATCTCTTTCAATGTCTAAATCTTCCTCCATCCTTTTGGAATTTGAGAAGCTTGGTGGATCCAGAATGATGATATCAAATAATTCGTTGTTCTCTTTTCTAATATGAAGTTCTTTCAAGACGTCTGCTTGATAAAAAACATGCATTTTAGGATCCAGTTTATTTAACAAAAAATTCTCATAGGCCCATTGTAAATAAGTATTCGACATATCAATGGAGGTCACAATTCCCCCGCCGAGAGCACAGGCAACACTAATGGAGCCTGTATAACAGAAGAGGTTGAGAACCTTTTTATCTTTAGAGTTGAGGTAGAGATGTTGCCTTAAAGGCCTGTGATCCAAAAAAAGGCCCGTATCAAGGTAGCGTTCTAAATTAATGAGAAATTTAAACGGAGGTTCAGCTATGGGAAAAAAATCATCAGAAGTTGGATCAAGGGGTCTGTA
>CAMAYW010000151.1 GCA_945862475.1 Bacteriovorax stolpii | reverse complement strand
CGAGAAGTTTGGAATGCCTTAAGGCCTCATCAGTACAGTGAAGAGCATATTGATTAAAGAGATCAAACCGATCTTGGTCTTTAAGATCCATAAGCTCTGGACTTAATTTAAAGTTTTTTATTTCTCCACCAAAGGTAACGGGCCATCCTTCTGTGTTTTGACGTTCAATTGTTGATACTCCAGATTTTCCTGCAAGAGCATTCGCCCAGACTTCATCTAGAGAATTTCCAAGCCCACACATGGCACCCATTCCGGTGACTGCTACTCGATTTAATTTCATAATTCATGTCCAGAAAAGAGAAGGCCACCTTTCGGTGGCCTTCATAAGGTCAATTTAGTGAGATTTTGATTTTAAGTAAGCAACGATGTCGCCAATTGACTTAAGATTCTCAGTTTCGTCCTCAGGAATCTCTACGCCAAATTCGTCTTCCATCTTCATCATAAGTTCAACCATATCAAGTGAATCAAGATTTAGGTCGTCAACGAAGCTAGTGTTAAGGCTAATATTAGCTGCGTCCATTTTAGTTGCTTCTGAAACGAGCTTGATTACCTTGTCTTGTAATTCCATTAAAATATCCTCCAAAAAGTGAGATTCGGGTAATTTATTAGATGTATAATCCGCCGTCAATTTTAATCACCTCGCCAGTTAAATAACTTGACGCACGACTCAGTAAAAAACAGGTGAGATTTGCAACTTCTTCTGAGGTTCCAAAGCGCCCAAGTGGGATAGATTTTGAATATTCTTCCTTGGCCTTTTCGTTAAGGGCATCTGTCATATCAGTTTGAATAAATCCTGGGCAAATCACATTACTTCTAAGATTTCTTGAAGCAAGCTCTTTTGCTACAGATTTTGAGAACCCAATGAGACCAGCCTTTGAAGCAGCATAAGCTGCTTGAGAAGGATTTCCCATAAGACCCACAATTGAACTCATGTGAACAATAGAAACATTTTCTGCTTTCAAAAAATTTCTAGAGAGGGCCTGAGTTACCATCATGGCACCTTTAAGATTCGTATCTATAATAGAGGATATCTCATCTGGCTTTAGACGCAGAAGAAGAGTGTCTTTAGAAACACCTGCATTGTTCACAAGCCCAGAAATGGGGCCCACAGACTTTGTAAATTCATCAATGGCTTTCGTCATTGATTCGTAGTCTGTGACGTCGAATTTAAGTCCAGTCGCCTTACCGCCAGCTTTTTCAAGCTCCTCTTTAAGGGCCATCGCTTTTGACTCGTCTCCGCGATAATTAAAAACTACGTGAGCTCCCTGTGCTGACAGAGAAAGTGCAATTGATTTACCAATTCCACGGGCAGCTCCAGTAACGAGAATAACTTTGTCTTTTAAATCAGAATAGGTAGCAATCATAAGGCCTCAACTTCAGAAAAGCCTGTCTCTGTATCAAGTGAGATGACTTTTAAATTAGGGTTTATTTTTTTTATTAACCCAGAAAGAACTTTCCCCGGGCCGCATTCAATGATGAGAGTATCTTCTGAGAGAGTCTGAATACTTTGAGTCCAAAGTACACTTCCACAAACTTGCTTTAATAGATTCTCTTTAATCAAGTTTGGATTCGTATCAACTGAGTATTCTTTCGCATCAACGTTCGCGATGTAATTAAATTTTGCAATTTGAAAATGAATCCCATCAAGAACTGATTTGAGTTTTATCTCTGCTGGCTTCATGAGAGCGCAGTGGAAAGGGGCAGAGACTTGAAGCTCTATGGCCTTGACTCGTCCACCGGTTTTTTCTTCCATGAGCTTAATTGCTTTTTCACAAGCAGTTTTATCCCCAGAAATAACAATTTGAGTAGGCTCATTAAAATTGGCAGGTGAAACTTTTTCAGATTCAGATGAAGCTTTTTCGCAGGCCTCTCTAATTGTCGCTTCATCTTGCTTTAATATGGCGTACATTGTTCCTTTACCTTGAGGAGCAGCTTCTTGCATAAACTTTCCACGGTAATGAACGGCTTTCACTGCTTCTTCAAAACTCATCACCCCAGCAGCTGAAAGTGCCGCGTATTCACCAACGGAGTGACCTAAAACTCTTTCGATGGTGATATTTTTGTTTTTAAGAAGGGAAGAGAGTTTATCAAAAAGCATAAGAGAATGAGCAACAATGGCGGGTTGAGTATTCTCAGTTAATTTAAGTTCCTCTGGAGGCCCCTCGAGCATTAATTTTTTTAAATCATATCCCGCTGCTTTATTGGCGCGGTTAAAAAAGTCCATTTCACTAAAGACTTTTCCCATCCCAACATATTGAGTTCCCTGACCTGGAAAAACGACAGTTACTTTCATATGATCTCCTTAGTACTTTAGGCAAATAGCTCCTGCAGTGAGGCCTGCACCGAAAGCCGCCATCAATAAATTATCTCCACGCTTAATTTTTCCACTTCTGATCGCTTCATCAAGAGCAACGGGGACAGATGCAGACGAAGTATTGGCGTACTTATCAACGTTAATGATGACTTTTTCATGTGGAATATTAAATCTTGTTCCAACGGCTTCAATAATTCTGAGATTTGCTTGGTGAGGTATGAACCAATCAATATCTTCCATCGCGAGTTCAGCTTCCTTGGCGACTTTTTCCGCGTGGGCTGCCATCGTTGTCACTGCAGCTTTAAAAATTTGCTGACCGTTCATGGTCATCCATTGTTCGTTATTATTTAGAATTTCATGTGTGGTTCTTTTGCATGCTCCACCGGCCATAAGAGTGAGATGATCTTTTTTTGTAGAGTCACAAGTAAGAACTGAACTATAGATACGAGAGTCTTCTTTTTCTCCTGCTCGTCCTAAAACAGCTGCCCCACAAGCATCTCCAAAAAGGATACATGTGTTTCTATCGTCCCAGTTATTAAAAGATGAGAGCATCTCGGAACCAATCACGAGAATATTTTTATAAAGACCTGTTTTAATCATGGCATCCGCCATCGGTACAAGATAAATCCATCCTGAACATGCAGCATTCACATCAAGAGTAGGGCAGTTATTTGTGATCCCAAGTTTTTCCTGGAGAACTGCAGCGGTATTCGGCATCGCCTGATCAGGCATTGTGGCCGATAAAAGAATCATATCAATATCATTCACTGTGAGGTTTGCTGCCTCAATAGCTTTTAAAGCAGCTTCTTTCGCCATCCCACTTGGGCTCTCACCTTTTGATAAATCGGCTACTCTGCGCTGATGAATACCTGTTCTTTCTACAATCCATTGGTGGCTGGTATCAATTCTTTTTGAGAGGTCATCATTCGTGACAATCCGATCCGGTAAATAACTTCCTGTTCCCAGAATCTTAGTGTTGAAAAGTTTCATGAATCTTCCTTGTCTTTTTGTTGAATCAACACAAATAAAAAAGCCTTCTTGCGAAGGCTTATTTATTTTCTTTTGATTGCTTGTGAGATTAAGCTTCTGCTGAAGCGTTGTCAGCTTTTACTTTTATCTCAAAAACTTGCTTACCTTTGTAATGGCCACAAGATGGACAAACGTGGTGAGGAAGAACAGAGTCACCACAGTTAGGGCAAGCCTGAGGAAATTTTCTGTAAAGTTTATGATGTTGACCAGCTCGTCTTAAACCTTTACGTGAAACGCTGGTTCTTTTCTTAGGTACTGCCACAAATGCCTCCGATATTACTCTGAAATCTTATAATTCTGAAAAATGAGGTTCTATTTCTAATACAGATTAAACCCATTGCCAAGTCAAAAAAAATGAAATCATCATGGTGCATCACCGGAGTCAACTCCATCAAGTTTGCTTTCCGCGTCAAGAACAGGGTATTGATTGTAGTTTAAAAAAATCTGTTCATGCAGCATTTCCTGAAATTCCACCGTTCTTTTGTTGTAAAAGTAGATTTCATAGACGTCATTTTCCACAAAAGTTTCATCTATTTCTGCGAATAATTCACTAGTTGCAAGACTTTCATCGACAAAAATAATTTTAAAAGGGACATCAAGCTGAACCGTCATGGGCTTAAGTGTTCTAACACACTCTGTAACATAATCGGCTTCAATCGTACCTTTAACTAATAAAAATTCCCCCAAATCAGGTTTATTCTTTTTTTCCATTTCCCCAGAAATGAAAATAGAAGTGTCGTTCAAATATTCCTCGGGAGTTTTTTCTGAAGCATTTTCGTTCATTTCGAGGAGAAATTCTTTTACCCAATCCGTCTCTGAATCCAATTCAAAAAGAAATGGGTTGTTCGCCGGTAATTTTATCAGATTAATTTTTGAGGCGATTTTATCTTGTTTATTCATGCTTACCTTTCATTTAAAATGTGATGGGCAATACTTATTAAAGATTTCACGAACTGAGAAGGGCCATGTCCATTTGCGAAAAAATATTAATTGCTGGATTTTCTGGATCAGGTAAAACCAGCTTATTACAGCTTCTTGAAAAATCGGCTCCGTCTGAAAATTGGATTTTTCAGGATTTAGATCAATTGATTTTAAAGAAACACAAATTCCCTAGTATTGAGAATCTTGTGGAAACTCATGGTTGGGAAAAATTTAGACTTTGGGAGAGACAGGCCCTGGAGGGCTGGTTAAAAGAAGATGATAAGGGTGTACTTGCTCTCGGAGGAGGGACCTTAAATCAGATGATTTTAGATCTTTACCGTCCGAGTAGAAAGATCAAGTTCTGTCATCTTTACTCCTCTTTTGAAGTTTGCTGGGAGAGGCTCCTTAGTCAAAATACTGAGCCAAGGCCTCTTGTAAGGCTTGGAAAAAGCGAGCTTCAACGTATCTTTACTGAAAGAGAATCACTCTTTTCTCAAATAAAATGGCAGATTCAAAATCCCCAAGGAGAGGATCTTCAAAAGCTCGCTTCTCAATTTTGGTCTGAGGTTTTAAGATCATAAGTTGCCTATCGGTTTTCCTCTAAGATACCATTTGTAAAAGAATTCATTTGGTCGGGAGGACCTATGCAGACCACAACTCAAGGATTAGAACTTTCTGTGGCAATTTTGATGGATGATTTAGCTTCCGCTAAAGAAATCGCAGCCGCTCTTCGCCAACACAATATCTTTGCTCATCTCTATCAAAGTCTTGATGAATTTTGGGTAGCAACAAATATTCAAATTCCTGATTTATCAATTGTTGATGTCACAAAAATGAGTCAAGGAAGTATTCAATTTAGAAATCATCCCAAAGTCTTAGATCAGACACTGACCTACGCCTTCTTCTCAAAGGAGTCGACTAAGATATTACTTCAGTCCACTCAGGGCTTAAATCCAATAGGGTTTTTGCATAATGATTCCTCGTTGAATTCACAAATTATGTCTCTCATGACGAGAAGAATAAATGAAATGAGGTTCGCTAAAGAAAAGGCTGAACTTGAAACCAGAATTCAGAGAATTCAGTCTCGTTCTCAGCGATTAATCTCTGAAAGATCAGATGCTGAAGAATTCCGTGCTCATTTTGATTTCATGAGAACACTTTGTGCTGAAATAGAAAACGATTCTACTAGGCAAGATTTCACACGTTCGTTATTGTCCAAACTTGAGAAATGGGAAGCGATAGAGGGCTATGGAGTTTTTGAGCTTAATCAAAATGGGCAGAAGTTAATATCTCCAGAAATTTCGAAAAAGAAATATCACCCTTTTCCGTCTCTCTGGTTGGGTCAAGTCAATGAACATGGGATTGAACCATTTGCTCTTGAGATGGCCACTCAAGTCGCCAATGATTTATTCGATTTAGAACCGGTGATGATTCGCATTTATTCAGGAGCAGCAAATCCAGACCTTCTTCTTTATGTTTCATTTAAAGAAGAGAGAATGGTGAATTTCCCTTGGGAAGTATTTGAAACGATGCTGAGCTCAAGCTTACGCAAATTAAAGCTCTACCAACAGATGCCTCACTACAGTTCACAATTCCTTCCGATGTGGGAAGCTTTAGATAATATGGATCGACTACAAAAAAGTGGAGTTGATTCTGATCTTCGCATTATTGCTTTAAGCTTAATCCCTCTGACTGAGGTTGCGAAAAAAAGACCAAACAATAAATTTTTCTGGTCTTCATTTTTCAATGATTTTTTTCTCCAGTTATCTGGAAGGTTAGATAAGAGTACAAAACTCTCTCTCTTTGGTCCTTGGCAGGTTGTTTTTTTCATTCCAAGAGAGAATGTTGAAGTTGAAACTCAAATGCTTCAAAATTTTATTAGGCAATTTGGATATTGGAAGTTCTTTGAAGATAATTCACAAGTTCTCTCTGAAGATATGATGCCATCTCTGAAATTGATTCCAGCTTCTTCTAGCCACTACCTTAGAATTTTTGAAAAAGAATTCCAAGAACTAGGCGTCAAGGAAGAAGAAAAGCGCCTAATGACAATGGCGAGAAAAGATTTAAAAAGACTTTCGATCTAATGCGCCACTCTTCATCTCTAGAGG
>CAMAYW010000150.1 GCA_945862475.1 Bacteriovorax stolpii | reverse complement strand
AATGAGAAATGATCATATTTTCCAATAAATTCATTTAAGGTTAGGTACCTACCCACTCTAATCTGAGCTTGATTTGCTGAAGGCACTTCCACGAGATAGATTGAGGATTCAGGCTGTGGTTTTTTTATTTCGTACTTCTCTGCAGAATTTGTATTTGACCAGACACAATTTTTTGAAAGGACCTCTTCAATTTCTTTGACGTCTGATGGGCCAGCTATAAAAAGAACTTTTTTGGTTTTATTTAAATAATCCAATCTGGTTTTCAACTGGAGTTGAGTTAATTTACTATATCCCTCAAGAGTACCTTCAACCGGAGCCTCATAGGGAGTCCCTTTTAATGTTATTCTTCTAAAAACGCGATCAGCAAGTGCAGAGTGAGAAGTCACTAAATTCTTCAACTGACTTTTAGAGCGACTTAGATGTGACTCAAATTCGTTTTTTGGGAATTGAGCATCTTTAAACAATTCGCAAACTTTTCCCATGACTGGTTTTATGTCTTTAGTTAAGGCCTGAACTGTGAAGATTGAGTATTCATGGGTCACTGAGTGCCGAAGATTGGCACCATAAAAATCAAAAAACTCTGAAATTTCTCTCTGGTTCTCCTTTGAAGTTCCAGATGACAATAAGTCAAAAACGGTTTGAGTTGTGCCTGGGATAGAGTCACTAACGGCGCCATCTTGAAAAAAAATGGAGGCAGTAAATTTAGGAAATTTATTGTCCTCAATCCAAATAACATCTACTTCTTCTTTTCCTATGTCCCAACTCAATCTTTTCATTGAAGAAAGGAAACCATCCTTGCCATAAGCTGAAGATACAATAAGTAGGTAAACCCAAATATATTTCATTTTAACTCTCACTTGTGTTGATTCCAAACGGATACAAAGACTCCATTTTTAGAAAATGTTTCATGACATAACTCTCTGACATTATTTACAGTAACCTTCTCATACATCTGAAGCTCCTGTTTATAAAATCTCCAATCCCCATAGAGCCACTGCCTATCCCCAATAAATTGAGCAAGTCCCGCGTTCGTATCCAATCCTGAATATAAATCGACTAGGTAATTGTTTTTGATCTTCTGAATATTTCTTTCTGTGATTTCAGTATCGCAGTAAGCTTTTAATTTTTTCTGCAGATCAACTCTAAACTCATCAAGTTTTATTCCTCTCACGAGTTCTCCACCAATAAAGAAGAAACCATTCTTCTCTAATTGTTGGTGGGCTGCATACATTGATGTTGCGACAGGTTTAGGGACAAGAATGTATTCATTAATTAAAGTTGAACTTTTTCCTGACCCTAAAATTGATGAAAGGACATCGAGTGCGAATCCTTTTGGGTGACCCGCTTTATAGGTTGGATAAGCAAGCATAAAAAGTGGGCTTGGAGATTCGCCTTTTCTTTTGATAATTTTAGGTTCCTTCAATTGAACCTGAAAGGCTTCGTCCTTTAGTTCTGCATGAGCTTTTGTCACAGAGGGAGAAGATTGTATTTTGCCAAAATTCTTTTTGATTAATTCTTTTGTCTTTCTAACATCGACATCTCCTACGACCACAAGAGCGACATTGTTAGGAGCATAAAAACGCTTAAAATAGGCGTGGATTTGCTCTCTTGTAACAGATTTTAAATCCGGTATATCCCCTATGACAGATCTTCCATAGGGAGTCCCTGCAAAAAGATTTTCCATTAGTAATTGATAGAGTTGACCTTTAGGAGAATTTTCATATCTCATTTTTCTTTCTTCTAAAACGACCGCTCTTTCTTTATTAAAATCGTCCGGGTCGAGGGCCAAATTTTCCATTCGGTCAGACTCAATATCAAGGATTTGCTCTAATTCAGATGATGGTAGATTTTCATAATAAACGGTTGAGTCGTTCGTCGTATAGGCATTGGTTGAACCACCACTACCTTCAATAATAAAATCGATTGTATTTTTACCGTATTTTTTTGCTCCCTTGAACATCATGTGCTCCAAAAAGTGAGAGGCTCCGGTTATGCCAGGGATTTCATTCTTTCCACCTACTTTATAAAAGAAATAGAGTGAGAAAATAGGCAATTTAGAATTTTTAACAATCAGAGCAGTCATTCCATTATCGAGTTTCAGTTCATCCACTTCGATCTGTATACTTTCTGCTAAATTCTTATTCTTTTTAGCCGTTGTACAACTCATCATCAAAATCATCAGAGCAAGTAGCGAAAACAAAAACTTCATAGTAGCATCCTTCAAATGAACAAAATAACAATATTGGGTTCCGGTACTAGCACAGGAGTACCTATTTTAGGTTGTAAGTGCCAGGTTTGCCAGTCAAACGACATTAGAAATAAAAGGTACCGCACTTCCGCAGTTTTAGAACTTACAAATGGTAAAAAAATTCTTATTGATGCCTCACCCGATCTACGTACTCAGCTACTGCAAAATCAGATTCATCAACTTGATGCCGTCATTATTACGCATGATCATGCTGATCACACTCATGGAATGGATGATTTAAGGCCCTTTGGTTTTAAATTAAAAAAGGCATTACCAGTTTACTCATCTCATCAAGCAGCAAAAGATTTAAGAAGAAAGTTCCCCTATATTTTTGATCGTCAAAATTACTTTTCCGACAAAGCTATTCTTGGAGGTGGAATCCCCCTTCTTGATCAGTGTCCAATTGAAGAAGGACATTTCGAAATTTTTGGAACTGAATTTGAATTTTTCTTTTTACCACACGGACATGAGGAAACTGTGGGACTAAAGCATGGAAAGATGGCCTATATTGTCGACTGTCGAGAGATCCCTAAAAATATTATAGACAGGCTTTTTAACGCTAAGCTCGAAGTCCTCGTTATCGACTGTTTACGCCCGACTCCCCATCAAACTCATCTCCATTTAGACCTTACCTTACAATATATTGATCAAATTCGCCCCAAAATCGCCCTTCTGACCCATATGGGCCATGAGTGGGATTATCTTGAACTAACAAATGAACTAAGGCGGCGTGGTGTAAAAAATACATTCCCTGCCACAGATGGTGCCTCCTACCTCTATTCTTGAAATTAAAAACCATGTATATTGGGTGAAATTTTTAACTGAATTTCGAGTCAATTATAAAGGGAGTCCCGATGAAAATTGCAGTTCCTAAGGAAATTAAAAACAATGAAAACCGCGTAGGTTTAACTCCAAGTGGTGCCCGTCAGTTAGTTCAAGATGGTCACGAAGTTTTTGTTCAACACAACGCTGGTATGGGTATCGGTATATCTGATGAGGAGTACACGAAGGCCGGAGCAAAAATTGTTGCGACACTTGAAGATGCCTACAATACTGGTGAAATGATCATAAAAGTAAAAGAGCCTCAACCAAATGAGATTGCTCTCCTTAAACCTCATCATATTCTCTACACGTATCTTCACCTGGCTGCTGATAAGCCTCAGACTGAAGGACTTATGAAGTCAGGTGCGACATGTATTGCTTATGAAACGATTCAACTTGAAGATGGTTCACTTCCACTTCTCGTTCCAATGTCTGAGGTCGCTGGACGTATGTCGGTTCAAGTTGGTGCCACTTATTTACAACTTGATAAAGGTGGAAAAGGAATTCTTCTCGGTGGAGTTCCAGGTGTCCGCCGTGCGAAAGTGACCATCATAGGTTGTGGTATCGCTGGTACAAATGCTGCTCAAATGGCAGTTGGAATGGGCGCTGATGTTACACTCATTGATCTTTCAACTAAGCGCTTAGCTGAGCTTGATCAACTTTTTGAAAACAAAGTTAATACAATTTTCTCAAACTCACACAATATTGAAGAGACTGTTATTCAATCTGATCTTGTTATTGGTGCCGTGCTTGTTCCTGGAGCGAAAGCGCCAAAACTTGTCACCCGTGACATGATTTCTAAAATGCAGAAAGGATCAGTGGTTGTAGATATTGCTGTTGACCAAGGTGGCTGTATCGAAACTTGTAAGCCAACGACTCACGAAAATCCGACTTTCGTTGTTGATGGTGTTGTTCATTATTGTGTGGCCAATATGCCAGGAGCAGTTGCAAGAACTTCAACTTTTGCTCTCACAAATGTAACTCTTAAATATGCTCGTATGCTTGCTCGTGATGGTGTTGATAGAGCAATCATGAAAGATAAACCACTTCGCTTGGGTGTAAATATCTATAAAGGTAAACTGGTTTACGAGCAAGTTGCTCGCGATCTTGATCTTCCGTTTACTCCGCTTCAATTAGATAAATATCTTTAATCAAGAATAGGGGCCCTTGTGGCCCCTTTCTTTTGTGTTATCATTAACTCATGCTCCAAAAGATTCTTATTTTAGCAAATCTCGTTGTTGTTGTGGCCGGCGCTGGTCTTGTTTACTACTCACACAACATGATTAAGCCACCTCCAACTGACCAGGCAGCAGAGGCAGAGGCGCTAAAAACTGATGCAACGACAGCAAGTCAGATTCAGCCACAGCCAATAAAAAAGTTTGTTGTAAATCTTCATTCGAAAAGTACCCGACTGAGATACTTAGATGTTGAAATGAATGTGCTTACTTTTACGGAAGAGCAAAAGGCCATTGTGAAGGCCAATGAGCACTTATTTAAAGACACTCTTATTGAACTTGGCTCTCATCTAAATCCAGAGGATCTTGAGTCAGTCACTGGAAAAATGTTATTGGAGAATAGAATCAAAAAACAGGTGAATTCCAAACTTGGAGATCCACCTGTCATTAAGCAAATTTATTTTTCTGGATTTATCGTTCAGTAAGAAATTACTGAATATTTTTTGGTTCTTCGTGATCTAGAGGGACTGCGTTTTTAGTCTCGTCATTTAATGTATCCATGTATTTCTTTACTTCTTCTTTCGTGATTTTTCCTTCTGCTAAAAGGCGATCACGAACACGAACATCCATTAATTTTTCTTCAAGAGCTAATCTTAGTTTCATAAGTCCTCACTTTAATTCGAGAAATCGTTGTACCACTGCACCTGAAGTTCGGCAAGGTTTAACGCAGAGGATTATTTATTGCCAGTACTTCGGAGGCTTTTGGTCATCATCTTTAACAACGTAGAGATGTTTTTTCTTCGGTGATTTTCTTATCCAGGTTGAATTTAACGCTCTACTTATCAGTGGGTTATTTTGGAAATGAATAATCATAAAACTTATCACCATGGCCAAAAGATGGGCCCAAGACGCTGTAAAAGAAGAAAAAACCGCAAGGTAAACTTCAATTCCGGCAAGAATCCAACAAAAAGTTTTTGCCCTCATTGGGAAAACCATCATGAACGCCATTGGCCTATCTGGAAAAAGCATGGAGTAAGCAATTAAAAGAGCAAAGTTAATTCCAGAAAGTCCATGAATCGGTAACGAATAAAATTGAGTCCCAAAGAAAAACAACAAATTCACAACAGTATAAACTAACCCCACACCTAGAATGGTAAGCAATAAAAATCTTAAGTAGATTTTCTGTCCCCATTGAGACTCCAACTCAGACCCAATAAACCATACAACGAGTCCATTAAAGATGAAGTTCATCAGCTGAACTTCTACAAAAGGGTAGGTAAAAAGTTGATAAATAAGACCATGAAATAATCCGCTCGCCGAGAGGCCTAAGACACTTACTAATGAAAACGCCCCCACGGCTTTAAGAATTGAAGCGACTATGAAGCAAACACCTGCAGAA
This sequence comes from Bacteriovorax stolpii, assembly GCA_945862475.1. GTDB lineage: Bacteria > Bdellovibrionota > Bacteriovoracia > Bacteriovoracales > Bacteriovoracaceae > Peredibacter. The sequence goes on along the minus strand of CAMAYW010000150.1, from coordinate 785 downwards.
ATTAAAATAAATTTGTTAATTTTGGTTAAGACGGGTGCATGGAATTGCGAGTATGACATATTTATTTCTCCTCAACAGGCTTTTGAGATAACTCAATCAAAACTCCACCTGTCGACTTGGGATGCATAAAATTCACTAAACAACCTCCGGCCCCAATTCTGGGTTCAGGATAAATAAATTTATACCCTTTTTCTGTAAGTTCTTTGGTTTTATTAGTTACGTCAGGAACTTTAAAGCACAAATGATGAATCCCTTCACCTTTGGATTCTATGAATTTATAAATGGCACTTTCTGGGGAAGTTGGCTCTAAAAGCTCGACATGAGCATTCTCATCAATACTTGCAAACGCAGTTAATACTTTTTGTTCACGAACCTCTTCAATATGAGGTGAAAATTTAAGACCGAGATCCTCATAAATATTTTTTGCTTTTGCGATACTTTTGACGGCAATGGCAACATGGTCGAGAACACAATTGTGTAGCTCAGGTAAAGACATAAAAATACTCCTTAGGACTTAATTATGCCTTGAAAGTATAGACCTCTACAATCCTTAAAAATTAGGTGGAGGTACAGCATTGTTGCATGCATTTGGATCATTCGGATCAAAAGGTGGGATCGTATCCTGAGGAGGAGAAACACAAATACCATTTTTGCAATCACCGTGTTGCTCAACGTTGTAACACTGTTGTCGGCAGGTTATGTTTCCTAGAGAATCGGTTCCAGTTCTAATGATATAACATTTCACAATTGTCGTTTTTTGACACCATTCCTTAGCGATACAACTA
>CAMAYW010000149.1 GCA_945862475.1 Bacteriovorax stolpii | reverse complement strand
AATAACTGTCTGTTAAAAAGGACTTCTTTTTTTTCTAATACCTCATAGAGGTAGCGGAAGGTAGCGAGATAATTTTCTGCGCCTTGAATAATCTTAGCATTTAATAAATGCAAATCAGATCTAATGAAAAACTGTTTTTCTGACGAGCTCTTTACGAGAAAAGCAGGCATGCTGTGATTGTTGAGTCTTTTTAATTCTATTTTTAATAACTTTAATGAATCAATTGTCGCCCAAGCTTTTAATCTTACGAGGGATGCCAAATGATCTTCGTCAATATCAGTGACTTTAATGGATTGAACCCCACTCTGAAGAACTGAATTATTGGCATAAAAAGTCACCGCTGGAGAGTCAGGCTTCATGTGCTGAAGTTTTTTGTTTGCCATAATTCCGTAATAGCTGAGGGGATTATTAAAAATAATATCCTCAAAAAGTGTAATGGCGTCTTTTTTATCACCCAATTCTTCATGGATCACTCCAATCCAGAATTTTAAACGAGCATCTTGAATTTTTTTTGCATTCTTTATAAGGCCAAATTGGTTGGCAAGCTTTTGAGCATCTTTATATTCGTTATGGTGAAGATGCGTCCAGAGGTAAAAGAAAAGTGCGTCTTCTAAAATTTCTTTGTCATTTTTTTTGATGATGAATTTAAAGATATCACGTGAGAGATTTTTGTAACCATTTCGAAAGACTGCTTTGGCAAAATCATTGAGTCTCGTAAGACAAAGGGGAACTGGTAAATGATCTTGATTAAGATCAAAATAGTTTTTCAAGAATTCATAATTATCGCGAACTTTATCTTCAGCTGGCTTGGTATCAAGGACTTTGTATCCAAGTTCAATTAACTTTCCATATTCCGCGTAAAAGACATTCTGATGTTGGAGTGGGTTGAATCCCTTGTCTTGGATGAGCTTCGTGATTTGTTCATTTATCACGATGTCTTTTAAAACTTCGTGAGACGGAACAATCTCATGTTGAACACTAAAGGTTGTTACCTCTTGTGAGATCTTTTTAAGAATTTCAGGTCTAGAGCTTTGAGTTTGTAGAAAGTAAGCGAAATTTTTCTTATTTTTTTTAGTAAGAAAAAACTTTAAATGTTCCTGAATAAAAAGATTCGAATCTTCACTTAGAATTTTTGTTTTCTCTATCTCTCTAGAAATACTTTGAAGGGCCCGTTCTCTACAATAATTACCGGCTATACGCTCAAGCATTCGCTCTAAAGGTTGAATTTGTTTTTTTTCAATATAGTTTCGACAGTGGGCAAGGAAAATATTCGTACTCGTAATTTTAGAAATTTCTTGAATCTCTTTTAACCAAGGAACGAAAACGGCAAAGTTTTTAGATTTTTGTGTTTCGACCAGTACTTTTGAGAGAATAGAGTTATTGATGTAGCCTTTATTTGTAAACTTGATCATGTTCACGAGATGTTCAGCGATGATGTGATCAGATTTACTAAGCTGAATTTTATCAAAACTTAATGGTGCATTCGTATCCATGGTGGGCTTCGTTGAAGCAAATGAAAGATTAAATGCGAAAATAATTAAAATAGTGAAAAAATTCATGGGCCCAATTAGCTTAATCATCCCTCATGGATGATGAGGTCCTATTATAGCATTAGAAATAAAATTTTCGACAATTAAACGGATGGATTATAGCGAGATTTTAATTCAATTAACCGACGAGAAATCTCATTCAATATAGGCTTTTTATCATCAGGTGTTACAAGATTTAGATTTTGAATGTAAGCAGCAACCTCTTCGATGTAGGCGAAATCACTTTCCTGATTATGGGCCACTGTATCAAGAAATAAACTAACTTCTTCAGCGACATCGGTAAAATAGTCTCCATTTCTAAAAGTCAGGGGAGTAATAGGATTTCCCTCTCGTATGGAGGCGAGATGGTTTTTTAATTTAAACATTGGCCCAGCAATCTTGTGGGTTAGAAAAATGAAAACAATAAAAACCAGTGTTGTAATGATGATCTGGACGACGAATAAAAAAATAATGAGATTTCTTTGAGTATTCACAACATTTTGAACGGCATTTGGATTTTGTGCGACGAACACATTAAAAAAATCAAAAATGATAACTGGATAGACTAACGTTGATAGAAAAATAATCGAGCAAACGATCAAACTAAACTTTAGTTGGAACGGCGGATTGATTAAAAAAGTGGATCGTTTATAAAATGCCAATGTTTTAGTCCTATTCAAGGTTTACTTAGCATCATAAAATGAGTTTAAGATTTCTACTAGATGGAAATTATAAACAAGGTTTACTAAAACAATCAGGAATAAGTGTTTATGTTAGATAAAATCAAAGAGCAATTAACTCAAATTAAAAATCCCGCCACTGGACAAACTTTTGAAAGTGAAAATCGTTGGCAACATGTTGGCCTTGAGGGTGATAAAGTCGTTCTTCAATATAATAGAGATGGGATTTCCCCCGCTGAAAAGCGCCTAATTGAATCAGACATTCAAAAAGCTCTCTCGGGTCTTGTGGGAATCGATAATATTTTAGTCAAAACTACTTCGACTCAATCTCAAGACGTTTTTAAAGCACTCGATGAAAAATCACAATCGCCAACTCCCGCTCCTGAATCTCAGCCAGCTCAAATTAAAGCGGGCCATGGAACAGTGGGAAATAAAAAACCAGTTCCAGGAGTAGGGAAAATTATTGCCATTGGTTCAGGTAAGGGTGGTGTGGGGAAATCGACCTTCACGGCGAATCTAGCGATCACACTATCTCAAAGAGGTCACAAAGTAGGAATCATTGATGCTGATATTTATGGGCCATCAATGCCCATGATTTTTGGAAAACGTGATGAGAAACCGAGATCGAACTCAAATAAAAAAATAATTCCGGTCGAGTCTTACGGAATTAAATTCATGAGTTTTGGTTTTTTTATAAATGAAAATGACCCCGTCATTTGGCGAGGTCCTATGCTCGGAGGAGTTCTCAATCTATTTCTTTTTGACGTGGATTGGACAGATACAGACTACCTCCTGATTGATCTTCCACCTGGAACAGGTGATATTCAATTATCCATGATTCAAAATGCTCACGTAGATGGAGCGATCATTATCTCAACACCTCAAGATATTGCCCTCTTAGATGCGAAGAAGGGACTCGAGATGTTTAAAAAACTCAACCTTCCTATCATTGGTATGGTCGAGAACATGAGCTCCTTTATTTGTGGCAAGTGCGGAAGTGAGCACCATATTTTTGGCCACGGCGGAGTAGAAAAAGCAGTAGAAGAATTACAGGTCGACATGATTGGAAAAATCCCTTTAGAACTTGAACTGAGAACTGGCTCTGATGAAGGTCGCCCTTATATGACTCAGGATCAGTTCCAAAATCGTCCCGTGTGGAAAGCGTTTCAAGAGGCCGGTGAAAAAGTCGACCAATTTTTCAGTCCGACACCGATCAAAAAATCTCCAGGACTATTTTCAAAAATATTAGGCATTAATAAATAGGAACGGGAATGGAATCAAAATTACTGAATGTGATTGAGGAGCAAGTGGCCGTTCAATTTACCGGAAAGGTGAATGTACTTGCCTCCTTTAATCGTCAGTTTTTAGGCCAGATCTATTTTAAAAATGGCGACATCATCCAAGTCACTTTTCATCACCAGAAGGGTCTTAAGGCCTTTTATCAAATTTTAGTGGATGAATATTCCCTTCAATCCTTTGAGTATGTAGTCGAGCCGGAGCTAGTGGATGAGAGTGAGAGAAAGATTCATTATCCTTATGCTGTCCTGAAAAATAAACTTGGTGAAGTGTTAAAGCTCTACCGTGAGTCTTTAAAACTAAGGCCACCTGATAACATTAAAATCATTCTGGACGCAGAATTTTTGGAAGATAGTTTAGAGGTGACTCCACAGGAGTACGATGTTCTCATGACTCTCACCGACTGGAATAATCCCCAGGATCTTTATCAACATTGCGAATTATTAGATCATGAAATCACCCTTGCTTTGGTAAGTTTGCGTAAAAAGGGAGCGCTTAAAATCTTGGCTCCGCGGCAAGAGTAAAGATCCTGATGACCAAAACTAAAAAAGGCGCTATAGTTTTTCAAATTTTTTAGAATGAGGTTCCGATGAAATCCCAAAAGCACAATGAAGGCGAACTAAAAGAAGTTGCCGTTAAAATCGAAAAACAAGTGGCCCTTGATCTTGAACTCATGTCCAAGAATACCGGTATGCCAGTGGCCGACATTGTGGTGATTGCGCTTAAGAGATTTCGTGCTTCTCACCTTGATTACCTTAAACAAGTTCCGGTGACTGAGTAGAAACTAACGAATCACCATCTTCATTTTTTGATACTTACCGTTGCTTGAATGGCCGCAGGATTAGAATTCGTGACGGCCTTTCTGGCTTCGATGTTTGTTTTGATATCCCCAGAACCCCACTTCACGTCTTTTCCGGTTCTTAAGATAGCATAGACATCACTTCTTCCATCATCAGATTTTACAACGACAAATCCACCTGAAGCCGAAGTTTTATGCTTATGGTTTTCGTAAAAGGCTTCAATCGTCGTCGATTCTCGGTCAAAGGATCCGACATAGCTTGCATTCACACCGACAGTTTGTTTGTTCGCGATTTTCTCGGCAAAGACGAGGTTTATTTTTGGATCATAAACCTGTGCTGTGAGTTTGGTGTTTTGTAATGGTCCCCTAATATCAACACTTGCACCTGGAGCAATCTTGGCACTCGAGTCTAGTTCAACATAGTTTTTCTTCGATTCATTTTTAACCTTGAATTCAGTAACGACGAAGATGTTGCCATCCAAATTCTGGGTCTTATATAGACCATTTTTCAGTAAGTAACCTTCTCCAACAATTTTTCCACCTGCTTCGATTTGTGTTTTGTGATTGTCATCTCCAAACATTTTTCCCACAGACTTTCCACCTACTAATGAAAGTCCAACTCCGCTACTGTTGTGGAATGAACGTGAGAATAATTCTGTATTTTTCCAAAACGTTTTTTCAGCCGTTTTCTCTTCATAAAATCCCAAAGAACCGTGAAAATATTTTTTCTCAATTGTATTGTTTGGAGCATATTTTCCTTCCTCGGACTTATAGGTCGCCGACATACCCTGGATTGTATTAAAGGATGTCGTTGAATTGTCAGGATTAAAAAGTTTCCTATTTTTCACTGGTCCTTGAGCTTCAATCGCACTGAGAATGAATTCTTCATGGACCTCTTTAATGACTCCGCTCTTTGGATCCAATTTTTTAAAGTTACGAAGCTCAATGGCAGCACCGTTTTCATTTGTTCCATAAGTTGTGACATCCACCTCGTCATCACTAATGTGGAGAAGGCGGGCCATGACGACACCCGTGTTGGATCTTGAATTGGCCTTGATTGCCTTCCCGTCTGGTGTGAAATGCCTAATAATCATCCCATAACTTTTTAAATTTGAATTTGGGTCAGCTGGGATATCAAAATTTGAAAGAGCATCAGCTCTTTCAGATTCTTTGAGCTCACCCCAGTTTAGGAAATATGTTTTCTTTGTCTTGGGATCAATAGCCTTTACAACTGCATGGTGTAAACTATCCGTAGCATAAGCCACGGGAGAAGCCTTAAGACCGCATTGATTTAAAAAATCACTGACTAATATAGAGGCATCGGCACAAACACCCGCCTGAGGAGGCCAATCTTTATTTCCATCAAAGAATTGACGGTGAAGGGAATTGTACTGGCGTTGGAGGGTTATTTTAAATTTTTCATGGGGTTTTTTAGTTGGATCAATATCAGAGTAAGGATCGGGTTGAATGCCACCCTCGCCAGTATACATTCCATGATTATAAACATCATTTAATTTTTCATGCAAAGTCGAAGCATACTTAATTTTTTCAAGGTTAGATTTTCCTTCACATAAATTAGTTATCGCTGCATTTCGTTCTTTGTCTCCTTGGGCCTTTACGACTTTTTCTAAGTCTGGCAAATTGTCCCCAGATTTTGTCACATCATAAAACTTCATTTCTTCAACGGGTGCTATGAATCGAGAGTAGAAGGTGACCTTAGGAGATTTTTTAACTTCAATTGCTGGGGGGGTGATGAACTTTACGTCTTTTAAAAAGGGGCCCGCCACTTTTTTGTCGGGATCTCCACACATATCTTGTTTGTTAAGCGCTCGTTCTGAAATGATTTTTGCCATGTCGGCATCTCCGTCAGCAGAGGCCATCGCTGTCATTAAGGAAATCTCTTCAAATTCTTTTTGATTAGGAATCTCTGGTCCAGATGAGTAGGCTTTAAAAGTAACTAAAAGAATAAGGGGGAGAATCATCCAGACTCCTTTAACAGACAAATCAAAGTCATATCGGCAGGAATGTGTATAAAATTAAGGTAGTTATTACAGTAAACAGATTGTCGATTTGATATACATTGTTCAAGGCCTATTAAATGTTTAGACATGTCTTAATGATAAATTAGATGGTTAGTTGA
>CAMAYW010000148.1 GCA_945862475.1 Bacteriovorax stolpii | reverse complement strand
CGAGAGTTTTATCAGATCAATACTCTGGCATGCGAGGATTGCAGGGCCTGTGTTGAAATGACTGGTTGTCCAGGTCTTTCTCAAACGCAAGATGCCTATGGGACAAAAGTCATTATTGATCCTCAAATTTGTGTCTCTGACTCCTATTGTACAAAAATTAAGGCTTGTCCAAGTTTTGAATTAGTTAAAGTTTCTGATTTTCATCCTACTAAATATAAAAAGGCCAGTAAGAAGAAAACAAGTTGGGATCATTTACCAGTTCCTGAATTCAAAAAATCTTTTGAGAATATTTCTTCAGGTCAAGATTTTAGAACGCTAGTCATTGGTGTTGGTGGCTCTGGGGTAACAACAATTTCTAGAATCATAGCCGAAGGGGCTTCAAGGATGGGCGGAAGAGATGATCTCAAATTTAAATTTGTTGATCAAAAGGGCCTCGCTCAACGAAATGGTTCTGTCACAAGTCATCTTTCAATCTATTCAAATAAGAAAACTCATGGACCAGTGATTCCGTTGGGAACGAGTGATCTTGTATTGTCTCCAGATTTACTCGAAGGTGCTCGTGCCATTGAGTATTTGAGTACTGATGGACTTATGATCGTTGATGAAGAATTCCAAGTTCCACTCTCTATTCTTTTAGATAGAGGAATTGAGAGGCCCGTGACCACACAAGAATCTCTCCGATTAGATCTAAAGAACAAGGTGGGTGACAGACTTGTGATGGCGCCACTTAAAAAAATGAGCTTTGAAAGATTTCAAAGACCAGTATATGCTTCTGCCATGATTTTAGGGATCGCCTATCAAGCTGGAAGGCTTCCTTTTAGTTTAGACGATCTTAAGCTAGCTTTTAATTCAGCACTACCAAAGCTTGAATTCGAACCGAATTGGGAAGCATTTCAGATGGGAAGAGATTGGCACTTAAATCGGTGGGAGATTCAGCAGACATCCGTTTTTGATGATAAAAAACTTTGGGAGAAAAGTGTTTCACTTGTGGCCTATCCTTGGCAACGAGGTGAAAGATTTGTGAACCTCTGGAATACCTATATAAAAATGTTTGGTGAGCGTTTTACAGAAATTCCCTCATCCCACATAAGACAATATTTGCACGATATTATCGTTTTTGATCAGGGTAAATTTTTGGGCCAGTTTTATGAAATGTCCCTTCAGTTGAGAAAGAAATACTCGTCCGAAGATCTCTCTCTCGCTTTAAGAGTTTTAGCAAAAACGTTTTGGATTAAGGATGAGGTTTTTGTTTCTCACTTAATGATTTCTCCATTGAAAACTGCGATCGATCAAGAAAGATATGGACTCTTGGGCAGTTCATTTGAAATTGTTCATATTAATCGTCCAGCTTTTGAAGTCTTAGGGAAAAAAATTGAATTTGATTTTTCTCCCAAGAGATGGATGTTAAAAGTTATGAGACATTTCCGATCTTTAAGACTGCTTATGCCGGAATGGCACAAGAAAGAAAAAGAAATTTCACAACAGGTTAGGAAAGAACTGTTAGAGGAATTTCCGTCTCGATCTCGATTACTCGAGTTGGACAATATTAAAGGTTATAGAGAAGTCAGGTATAAAGCAGCCTCAATGTATCTGGGAAAAAAGCATGTCTAAAATTATTGATGCTGTCTCTGTGATTCTAACTTGCGGTGATGACATCTTTGCGATTCAAAGACAAAATTTTTTAACGGCCTTTCCAGGTTACTGGGCGTTTCCAGGTGGTAAAGTTGAAAAAAATGATGCTGATTTTTATTCAACTTGTTCTGTAACTCAGGGGTTAGACCCAAAACTCTTCGGAGCAGTCATAAGAGAAATTCAGGAAGAGTTAGGAGTGGATTTAAATCACGAAATCAGTCAAGGAGTCGTGAGTTCTTGTTCTTATTTTGGTCTCGCTGTTACGCCGGATTTTAATCCTTTAAGATTTGCTACTCATTTTTTTAAAATTGAGCTTACAAAAAAGATACCTTTTGTCGTCGATACTAATGAAGCGAGACTCTTTGAATGGGTGAAGCCAGAAAATCTGTTAAAACGATATGAAGAGGGTCAGTTACTGGCGGTTCCTCCTGTCGTTAAAGTGATACAGTCTCTCAGTTCAACTCCAGATATTTCCCATGTTGGAGATCTCAACATTTCCTACAATAGCGAGGAATTTGTCCCTTATATTGAATCTCTTAAGGGCATTCGACAAATCATGCCGCTGTCTCATACTCTTCCTCCTGCCACTAGAACCAATGCTTTTCTAATAGGTGATGATCAAGCCAAAAAAACAATTGTTGATCCATCTCCCAAAGATGAAGAAGAGTATAGAAAATTTAAAAAGACACTCCAGCTATTTGGGGTAGATCAAGTTTTAATCACTCATCACCATCCAGACCACTATGAAAGATGTAATCTTCTTGCGCGAGAATTTAACCTTCCAATCCTTTTAGGCCAGTATACGAAGGATAAAATATTAACCAAGCACCCTAATTATTTTGATGGGCTCACAGTCATAATCCTTCATGAGGGAGATGTTGTGACAACGTGGTTAGGGCATGACGTTTTAGTGATGGAGGTTCCTGGCCATGACGAGGGACAAATTGCCATTTACTCAAAAGATTTAAGTTGGTTTCTAGCAGGAGATCTTTTTCAGGGCATAGGCACAGTTGTTATCGGCGGAGAGGAAGGAGATATGAGCAAGTATTTTACAACCTTATCGAAAGTTATAAATTTGGCCCCCAAAATCTTATTTCCCTCACACGGCATTGGTCTTGGTGGAACGACGATTTTAGAAAAAACTCTTAACCATAGGAAAGAGAGAGAAGCACAAGTCTACGCTCTCCATACTGAGGGACTGACTTCGGAAGAGATGTTACCGAGACTTTATGGTGAGATAGATAGAGGCCTATGGCCTTATGCGCTCGAAAACATCAAGAAGCACATACAGAAATTAAAATCAGAAAATCGAATTTAAATCTTAGATTTTAAAAGTTTCTGAATATTTTTATCAAAATGCTCATCAGAATAATCATTATCATTGAGACATTTTTTGAGTTCTGAAGTTGGCTCATTCAAAACATTATTGGCAAGCACTGTAAAAACTCTTTCCCACTGCTGTTTATTTGGTTCTTTCCCACCGAATTGTTTTTTAATAAACAGAGCAAATTGATTATCAGTCTGATAAAGTCTAATTGCACGGTAGCAAGTCGTGAGCACATAGAAATATTTTAGAGATTTTTCTTCTGTCTGGAGCCTCTTCCTGAAGGCAGGAGTCAGATCTGGAAGTTGGCCGGGCTTAGGTTTTAAATAATTACTTTGATTACGAAATACATCAACCTCAAATTTTTCAATGGCCGCAAGTTCAGAATTATAATCAGCAAAAGCTGATAAGCTTAAGCAAAGTAAAATATAGAGGAGCTTCATTTTAAACCTTTGTTGAAAGTCTATATGGGCTTATTATATTGGAATAATAAAAAAATACCTAGACCTATATTATGGGCGAAATTGATAAGAATCTAAAATCTCAACCTTGGATCCATTCTTGGTACGGCGATACCCTAGGTTTCTTCACAATTCCTATTCTTTTTGTTGCCCTTGCTTATTTTCATTTACCACCCTTCAATGGTTTATCTCGTTCAGACCTAAGTTCGGTGGTTTATGCGGTACTTGTCCTGGACTGGGGTCATATATTTGCTCAGTGGTATCGCATCTTTTTAAATCCTGCAGAATCCCGCAAGGCCAAATTCCTATACACTCTTTCATACTTTTTATTAATCCTTACTCTGGCGTTGTTACTTACCTTTTTTCTCATCCACTCTTATGTGGAATCATTCCTCGTCTATTTTGTCATTTACCACTTTATTCGTCAGCACTTTGGGTTTGTAAGAATTTATTCAAAAACGGATGGAGAGAAATCAAAGATAGAATCTTTTGTTGAAGGATTATTCATCTACCTATCGATGTGGACTCCTGTCATTTATTGGCATATCGAATTTCCTTTTGACACTTATTACTGGGTCGTCCACTTTATCAAATTTCTTTATGCTAAAGAACTATTTCAAATCGCACTTTTATTTTATTTTTTATCCTCGATCCTCTTTGTATATTTTGAATTGAAGCGTTTCCTCAAAACAAAAGTCGTGAATACTCCTAAACTCTTGGCAATTTTTAGTGCAGGACTCGCGTGGGGGAGTGTCTCATTTTTTAAAGATGTTCCCATTCTCATCTTCTTTACAGTCGTGCTTACCCATGATGTTTCTTATATGCTTTTAGTTTGGTTCATAGGAAGAAGAGATAAAATTCTCACAGAGAATAAAATTAAGTGGAACTCACTTTGGTCAGTTCCAGGGTCAATCGTTTACTTTCTTGGCATACTTATTATCAGTAGACTCGTTATTGGTGTCCATGCAGAGATAGTCTTTGATTTAAATAGAAGCTATTTTTTAATTGGCACATTACTAAATGATCTCAAAAATGATTCAACTTTTCTTATTAAGTTGGGATGGTCCATCTTTTTTGTGACTCAAGGTCATCACTATTTTATCGATCGTTATTTGTGGAAAAAAGAAAAAGACCTCTCCTATATTTTAAATAACAAAAAAGTAGATTATGAACACTAAAAGTCAACCGTGGATAATGAATGGGTATGCTGATTTCTTTGGACTTTTTCTTGTTCCGTTTCTGTTCATCTTTCTGGCGCTAGCTAAAAGTCCTCCATTTGATTCTCCAAATTCTAAATTTCTAGGTTTTTGCGTTTTACTTGTTCTTATTATAGATTGGGCCCATATTTTTGCTCAGTATCCAAGAATTTTTTCGAACCCCCTTGAAAGTAAACTAAATAAATGGCTCTACCCAATTTCTTATTTGATCTTACTGCCTCTCATGACAATTCTTTTGAACTTTTTTTCAGTCACCTTCATAGATACACTCCTTGTTTATTTTGTTGTATTTCATTTTATTAAACAGCATTTTGGTTTTGTTAAGATTTTCTCCAAAACGGATGGAGTAAAGACTATCTGGGAAAAACGATTCGAAGATCTTTTTATTTATTTAACCATGTGGGCGCCTGTTATTTACTGGCACTCAGCTCCCTTTGGTTACAATTATAAATGGGTTAACTTGTTCATAAAAATTCCTGGGATTGAGATTATTTCAAACTTTGTTTTTGTTATCTATGGTTTGTCATTTCTTAACTACATACGAATAGAATTTGCTCGTTATAAAAAGGATCATTTTTTTAACATCCCTAAAAATCTTTCTATCTTAAGTGCGATCCTAGGATGGGGAATCGTCTCGATTCTATCAGATTCAACTTCGCTTGTGATTTTTACAGTGACTCTCACTCACGATTTGTCCTACACGTATCTTGTATGGGTTATTGGTCGCCGAGACAAAAAAATATTAGATAATAAATTGAAATTTTTTTCCTGGAACTCAATTGGGGGATTCTTTTTTTACGTCACATGCCTAGTCTTAATCAGCCATGCGATAATGATTGCGCATCTTGAACTAGCTAAAGATTTGAATTGGAATTACATAATTTATGGAAAATTTTTTAACTTCTTAAAATCTGATAGTGAGTGGTTAACAAACTTTGGATGGTCATTATTTTTTGCCACTCAGGCACATCATTATTTTATTGATCGATTTTTATGGAAGAAAGAGAAGGATCTCGAATACATGGTTAAGACAGGGAAGTTCTCCCTGCCTTAACCTCAAACTAATTAAGTAGATGCTGATGAATGTAGAGACGGTAGATTTTGTCTTTAGTCCTACGGATGGAAAAGTTTCCGCTTTCTTTTTGCTCAATTAAAAACTGATAAAATTCAGGTTTCGTGTCAGCAATTTCTAGAACTGACTTACCTTCAAATTCTCCGAAGTCGATAACAACTTTATCTTCTTCAATGATACCAGTTAGCGGACTCTGTTCCTGCGCCATTGATTCCCTCCTTAGAATACGATGGTTCAGTTTCTACCATGAAACTGTCTATGTAATTTGATTATCGAAAAAATGTGAAGACTTTGAAAAGCTTAGTTTTTAAAAAATTGTTTAAAAAATATGACAAGGGCCTTAAATTCCTGAGGGTAGTCGTCAGCCATCATGCGTTTTACGACTTCCATTGATTGATAAAGTGACATTCCCTTCCTGTAGGGGCGATCACTTGTCATCGCAACCACAATATCAAAGACGGATACTAAGGTACTTTCTATCCCGAAAATAATTTCTTGGTGCTGACTATTGTCGCTATCCTTTACGAGATATTGCTTCATTTTATCATTCATGAAGTGATGATGCTTAATCATTGTCAGATGGCTTTTAGAAAGTGGTATGCGGCCATCGAGAAGGTCAAATGAATGATCAGCATGATTAGCAAAGAGTTCTTGATCGCGAGTCGTCAGAGTCTTTAAGTCAAATTTTCCAGAAGGAATCATTGAGAATCCAATGTCCTTAAAGTAACTGGCAAGGAAAAGG
>CAMAYW010000147.1 GCA_945862475.1 Bacteriovorax stolpii | reverse complement strand
CAAGAGGTAAACTAATACCATCGATAGCAACGGAATAATTGATCCCCCAGTCTGGTAACCAACTTATGACATGAGCGAATTGAAACAATCTTGAGGCACCATCAAAATTGACATAAAGATATGTCGCAAGAAGAGCATTTACGATTGTCTGTGCCAAAGCGACTTTTCTAAAAACTTGTTCCATTCCATTTGGAAGAAGAGTGACAAGTAGTCCAAAAAGAAGAGGCGTAAAAATAATCCAAGTCAGTAAGTAAGATGTTTCCATTTATGTGATCCTTAAACCAAGGCTTTAAAAATAAATAACACTGCTAGGAGAACCCCCCCAAGCATTAACAATCCATAGCTCTGTATGTCCCCCGTTTGTAGGGCACGTAACGTTCCCCCAAGGGAACGAATACCTCGACCAAGACCATTAACGGCACCATCAACAATGTATTTATCAATAAACTCTCCCGAGAAAACTGATATCTTCTTAATAGGCGCGACAACGATGGCAGAGTAAATTTCATCAATAAAATATTTATTAGAAAGTAATTTTTGAAGTGGGGCCAACCCCTTAAAAGCGTCAGAGATAAATTGAATCTTTTTGAATACAGCAATTCCTGCAAAAAAGGAAAGAATAGCAATAACAGATGATCCCGCCATCACAACCCCTTCGTGGAGAGGAAGCTTTACAGCGACGAGTGGAAGTTCCTTTGCTGGGACAAGCGGCGAAAGCCAATGAGATAGGAAGTGAGGCATGTGTCCCATAAAGTTACCAAGTAAATGTGGAACGCCTAGGAATCCACCAAAGGCAGCAAGTCCAGCAAGGACATAAAGAGGAAAAGTCATGAGTGCCGGTGATTCGTGCAAATGATGTTTTACATCATGAGACAATCTCTCCGGGCCATAAAAAGTTAAACTCATCATTCTACCTGTATAGAATGCCGTTAACATCGCCGTAATAACACCAATTACAAATAAATAAGAAACTCCATTAGGAAGAGCGATCGTTGAATAGAGAATTTCATCCTTAGAAAAGAAACCCGAGAAGAAAGGAATCCCAGAAATCGCTAATGAACCAATAAGCATTGTGATGTGAGTATGAGGAAGGTATTTTTTTAATCCTCCCATCTTAGTCATATCTTGCTCACCAGAACAGGCGTGAATAACTGAACCAGAACCAAGAAACAATAGGGCCTTAAAGAATGCATGTGTCATAAGGTGAAAGACCGCTGTCTGGTAAGCCCCTACCCCACAGGCCAAAAACATAAAACCTAATTGAGAGACGGTTGAGTAAGCAAGGACCTTTTTGATATCCGTTTGAGCGATAGCAATTGACCCCGCAAACAAGGCAGTGAATGCACCTGTATGAGCAATCACAGAAAGTGCGACGGGAGAGAGTTCAAATAAAGGATTTAGTCTTGCGATCATATATACACCAGCTGTCACCATGGTGGCAGCGTGGATAAGTGCTGAAACAGGAGTTGGACCTGACATCGCATCAGGGAGCCAAACATAAAGTGGAATCTGAGCAGATTTACCAGTCGCCCCAACAAAAAGTGAAAGACATATAAGAGTAACAGAAGGAAGAATTCTAGTAACAACTTCTGGGTTTGCTAGAAGAGCGTTGATTTCTGGAAGGTTAAGAGTTCCGAGTTCTCTAAAAAGAAGGAACATTCCTACAAGAAAACCGAGGTCCCCCACTCTGTTAACAACGAAAGCCTTTTTACCAGCATTTGCTTTTTCAGTGTCCGTGTACCAAAAGCCAATTAAAAGATACGAGCAAAGCCCTACACCCTCCCAACCAAAAAATAAAAGTGGAAGGTTGTTACCCATAACAAGAAGTAGCATATTGAAGCAGAAAAGATTTAAGTAGGAAAAATATCTTCCAACACACTCTTCATCATGCATATAACTTGTAGAGTACATGTGAATGAGAGTTCCGATACCTGTAATGATCATCACTAGAGTACCCGAGAGCTTATCAATCCTTAATTCAAAAGGAATGTTTAATCCACCAAAATTAAACCATTCAAAACAATACGAAGTAAGGGAAGGATTTTCACCCCCTCCAGCAAGTTTACTGAAAGCAATACAGGCCATGACAAACGATAGACCAATAAAAAAAGTCGCTGTTCCACCAGCGGTATTCGGATCTGTTTTGGCAAAACCTTTAAGTTTGAGAGGAAAAACAACTCCATTAATAAAGAAACCAATTAAAGGTGAAATTAAAATGAGAAGTGGGAGTGATGAATAGGTAGTTTCCACGTTCGTTATCCTTTAAGGGTTGTAGCAGATTGTGTTTGAATTGAGCCAAAATTACGATAGAGGTTAACTAAGATAGATAATCCTATCGCCGATTCTGCTGCTGCAACGGTAATGATAAAAAAGACTTGAAGCTGGCCATCAATCATTCCCCCGGACTTGGAAAAAGCCACAAGAGAAATATTGGCAGCATTCAGCAGTAACTCTATTCCCATTAAAACCATGATCGTGTCTCGTCTTAAAAGCACAACAAGCATCCCAATAGTAAAAAGAAAAGCAGCTAGGAGTTGAATCAAAACATCATTAGTCATAAATAACCTTAATCAAATTTTCTTTTAGCAAGTACAACTGCACCAACGATGGCAATAAGTAGAGCTAAAGAAATCACTTCAAATGAAATATAAAATTGAGAGAACAACGCGTGAGATAACACTTTTGAGTTCCCACCGAGGGCCATTACTTTTTCTGAAGTAAATTCTCCGGTTGGTATTTCTTGGCGGTGCTTTAAAAAATGTTCGTTAAGTGCAAAGGCAATAACACCAAACACACCCAACCCCATGGCAACTGCCCCAATAAAAATTCCTGGTTTATCTTTAAACTCACTCGACTCTTTATTGAGATTAAGTAGCATGATTGAAAAAATAAAAAGGACCATAATGGCACCTGCATAAACAACCAATTGAATGGTTGCAATAAGGTGCTCGCCAATAAGACCATAAATGCCAGCGGTCATTAAAAGAACACCTAACAAACAAAGTGCCGATGTAATCGGATTCTTCGCAATTAACATTGTGACGGCCAGAACTGCAGAGATTGCAGCCAGCACAATAATGACAGGACTCATTTATTTATCCTTTTTTTCGTGACGACCGTTCATTGGGCGCTTCAGTTGATCTAGGTCGACAATCGCCTCATCACGAGAATATGTAGACATTTCATAATTGGTAGAAAGCTTAATCGCGTCTTTAGGACAAGCTTCTTCGCAGAAACCACAGAAACAACATCTTAATAAATCGATGTCAAAGCTTGCTGGCTTTTTTTCTTTTTTCACACCGTAGAGATCTTGCTCATCCTCTCTCTCATCCGCAACGATGTGAATGCACTCAGCAGGACAAACAGTTTCACACAAGAAACAAGCCGTGCAGTTCTCAGTTTTATTGGCATCAACCGAAATAAAGTGAGCTCCTCTAAAGCGGTCCGAATAATCCCGTTTTTTCTCAGGGTAAAGAATTGTGTTGTGCTTTCTAAAAATTAAACCTTCAATAAACCTTTTCATCGTAATCTTCATTCCGATCAAGATGGCAGGTAAGTAAGCCTTTTCTTTAGCTGTATATTTTTTAGAGACGTTAATCGTTCCCATAGGGCCTCTTTATTTATTTAGGAAGTAAACCATTAGGGTTACTACGACGAGGTTAATAAGTGATAACGGGAAAAGAACTTTCCATCCAAGATCCATAAGTTGATCGAATCGAAATCTTGGTAGAGTCCATCTAATCCATACGAATAAGAACATAAAAAAGCCAACTTTAGAGCAAAGAGAAACGAACTGGAAAACTGCAGTAACATTCGTCATTCCAACTTCACCAAACCCAAAATGTGACGAAATCATTGAAATGAGCTGACTCATTCCAGGGAGAAGAGAATATCCACCGAAGAACAAAGTCGAGATGAGAGCAGAGGCCATGATCATCGCAATATATTCGGCCATAAAAAATAAGGCGAACTTCATTGCACCGTACTCAAGGTGATACCCAGCAACGATTTCAGACTCTCCTTCAGGTAAATCAAAAGGGAGACGGTTTGTTTCTGCAAAAATTGAAATAAGAAAGACCAGAGCTCCGAAAGGATTCACCAGTACTCCCCAATAATTTGAGGCTTGCCATGAAACCATATCATGAGGATTAAATGACCCGTAGACGATCAGCATAGATAACAGGGCAAGTCCCATCGAAATTTCGTAAGAGACGATCTGAGATGAACCTCTTAGTGCACCTAAGACAGAATATTTATTGTTTGACGCCCAACCAGCAAGAATGATCGGATAAACTTCAAGGCCCGCAAAGGCGAGAATGAAAATCACCCCAGAATCCATTTGCGCAATTTGTAGTACAACTTCTTGACCATTAACGATCGCTTTAGATCCAAATGGAATAACTGAAAGAGCACAAAGTGGAGCAATAAGTGCCATAAGAGGTGCTAAATAATAGTAAAACTTATTAGCGTTTTTTGGAGTGAAGTCCTCCTTCATTATAAATTTCACAACATCTGCTAGAGGCTGAAGAAGTCCAAAGGGTCCTACTCGATTTGGTCCAACTCGACCTTGCATCCAAGCAGCTCCGCGACGCTCGAACCAGACCATCACTGGAACAACACCTAGGCACACTCCAACAACGAGAAGAATTTTTGCAACTAACTGGAGGTAATCAAAATATTCCATATAACTCACTTCTTATTTTTTTGAGGTCATTAAACCAATTACGTGATGAGCCGATACTCCTCCTCCACGATGTTGGATTGCTGGATGAAACTTCTGTACGATGCCATCAACGTTTTTAAAGCTTCCCTCTTTTTCAATCGTCGCAAGACCCGGAATGAGAGCTACAACGTTCTTCGTAGGGAGAGATTTAATTTCATTAATTGTCCACACACCCCAAAGAATAACTTTTTGATGAGAAGACATTTTTGGAATCCCTGCACGTCCGTTTCTGAAAAGGATAGCGACATCTGCGTTGACTTCCCCATTTTGAAGTGGAGCGAGTCCCGTCTCTTCAACACCTGCAGTGTTAGAAGTTTTATCTTTCATTTTTAAAAGAGAGTCTAATTTCTTGTCATCTTTTGAAGTCACAACCCCAGAAGTTCCATTAAAATATGAAACCATCACAGGCTTTCCAAAAGCAACAGTCGATTTATCTTTAAGTAAGGCAGCTTCTTCTCTCGTTGAATCTGTACCAACGACAAGCTGAACAGAAGTTGAAGTAGAAAGGACCTCTTTAATTTGGCCTAATACTGTCTCAAGTGAAGCAGAAGTCATCGACCCATTATGGTTCATAAGAGGAGAGATCACTCTCTGAGGATCCATTAAGCTATTAAATGAAGATCGGCCATCATCACACATCCAGTGACCATTAACCATTTCATTATAAACTGGGATATAGCGGTAAACGATATCTCTATCTGAGTGAACTTCAATGTTACACCCCTTTGAGCAGCCATCACAAATCGATGCTTTCTTATCCAGGAACCAAGAGCGCTTCTGGAAGCGAAAATCATTCCAAGTGAGAGCTCCAACTGGACAAAAGTCAGTGAGGCAACCCTGATACTCGTTAAATAAACCACGCTCATCGGCGACATCAAGTTCTTTATGCCAACCACGGTTCACCATAACGAGGTCATTCGTTTTAGTCACATCATCAGTAAAACGAACACAGCGCTCGCAATGAACACAACGGTTCATATTGAGTGTTACTTTGTCTGAGAGTTTTTTTGTCGTAGCGTCCTCGTAAACACGCTTTTCTTCTTTGAAGTTTGATTTCGAAGGACCATATTCAAAGTTATAATCTTGAAGCTTACACTCTCCCGCCTTATCGCAAACTGGACAATCGAGAGGGTGATTCGTGAGAAGCATATCCATCACACCTGTACGAGACTTCATCACTTTATCAGACTTCGTATGAACGACCATTCCGTCGGCAGCAGGAGTTGAACAAGAAGTCATGAGCTTTGGTGCCTTCTCAACTTCCACTGTGCACATACGACATGTTCCTGCGATTGGCATCCCAGGGTGATAACAATACCGAGGAATTTCTTCGTGGACTTTATAGCGTTCCGCTACTTCCATGATGGTATCGCCCGGTTTAAACTCATAAGTTTTTCCGTCAATCGTGACTTTAGGAAGTGGTTTCGCCTCAGGTGAGGGATCAGAATGAACTGGCTTTTTCGAAGAAGAGTAATTCAAATCTTCTTTCGGTGTTAAAATTTCATGAATATTAGACATGGGCACCTACAATTTTATGAGAGGCAGATTCTTTTTTGCCAATTCCCTTCAATCCACCCTTCGCGACAAGCTCTTCAAACTCACCACGAAATTTTCGGACAGAAGAAAGTGCTGGGCCTGTGACAGCATCAGCAAAAGCACAGATCGTTTGACCGGCCATATTTCCACAGATTTTAGCGATGTAATCAAGATCATCTTGAGTTCCACCACCATCAAGA
>CAMAYW010000146.1 GCA_945862475.1 Bacteriovorax stolpii | reverse complement strand
ATAAAAAACATACAACCTTTCTTATCGAACTTCCTAAGACATATTTGCAGGAATGGGACATGGTTTTACATTGAAAAAAGGGGTCTCGATAGAGACCCCTTTTTTATTTAAAGTGAGTTTTTGTGAGCTTGTAGAATCTGTTCGCACAGATCTCCTGGAGTTGAATTTCTGAGTTTTTCAGCATCCACTCTATCAGGAATAATTTTTGGCAAATTGGCTGTAATCTTTTCACTTAGAACTGGGCTCTTATTTGCCTGAACTTCGTCCACGCGGTCAATAGGTGTAAAGTGCGGAACTGTTTTTAAAACTTCAGGATGATCGTTCACGAGTTTTAAAATCGATTCCACCACTGTTACAAATTGATCGAGTTCTTTTTTCGAATACGTTTCTGTTGGTTCAATCATAAGTCCGTATTGCTCTGGGAAGGCCACTGTCGGAGCATGGAAGCCGAAATCCAAGAAGAGTTTTCCTATCCTTGCTATTGTATTGGCCTTCGGAGTTCCCGAAGCCTCAATCTTTTTAAACACTTCTGGTGAAAGAGTCAGAATAAATTCATGCATGCGCGGAGAACTTTGCGCTTCACCAGGAAGAGTTGGGTAGGAAGTAGAAAGCTTTTTATAGAGGTAGCGTGCTGAGAGGACTGCTACTTGGCTCATCTTTCTCACTCCATCACAACCAAGGGCCTTAATATAAGTATAGGCACGTATTTTATGAGCGAAGTTTCCGAAGTGACGATGAAACGATCCACAAGACTTTGGAGCTCTTGTGATGTCATATTTTCCATCTTTTTTAATGACCTGAACTCCAGGAATGAAATCTAAAAGGCGATGAGACACTCCAACAATCGCATCTCCTGGGCCACCACCTCCATGAGGGATAGTCCAAGTTTTATGAAGATTATTATGAACAGCATCTACGCCTAGTTTATCGAGGTTAACAAGGCCAGCGACAGCATTCATGTTGGCGCCGTCCATGTAAACAAGTCCACCAGCTGCGTGAATCAGTTCACTCATTTCCTTGAAACCTGTTTCAAAAATTCCTGCGGTGTTTGGATTTGTCACCATCACACCGGCCACACGGTGACCATCGGTTTTAAGAAATTCTTTAATTTGATTAAGATTCATCTCTCCACTTGGAAGAGCGTCTACAGCATAGATTCCAAAAACTTGTCCATCCACAACTTTACTCTCGTATCCGGCCATCGTTGCCGTTGCTGGATTAGTTCCATGGGCCGAACGAGGAATAATGATGACATTTCTCTGATCACCTTCACCACGGTCACGGTGATAGGCCTGAAACATTTTAATTCCCACTAACTCGCCTTGAGCACCGGCCACGGCCTGAGTCACAACTCCTGGTAGTCCTGTGATCGCCTTAAATTGCTCTTGGATTTCAAAGAGAATCTCAAGACACCCTTGGATATCTTCCACGGGAGCTTCGGGGTGGACATTGGTAAAGCCAGGAAGTGAAGCAGCGTAATCATTAATATGAGGATTGTACTTCATCGTACAAGAGCCAAGTGGGTAAATCCCATCATCTGGAGAGAGGTTTTGTTTTCCCAGTCTAGTGTAGTAATCAATGATGTCTTTAGAATCTAGTTTTGGAATCTCTGGTGCCTCAACTCTCATCATCGTTGATGGAATTTTTGGACAAGGAGTTCCTTTTTTTGTTTTTTCAAACTGAGTCTCAAAGAAAGAAATAAGTTTTTCAATATCCTCATTTGATTGAGTATCATTAAAACTAATGAGAAGAAGACCCTCCTCTTTAATTTCATGGTGACGGTGACTAACGTCCACACCGACTTGAATACCAGCAGCACTTGCCTTATGAATAAATTCATTTGAGCTTACAGGTAGTTTAAGAGTGAATTCATTAAAGAATGCTGATCCCTTGAACTTTAGTTCCACACCTTCAAAAGCTGTAAGTGCTTCAGAGGCTTTTTCAGCATGGGAGCGAGAAATATTGAGAGAAGTTTCAAAACCTTCATCTCCGCGAGCTAGAATCGAGGCCCCAGCAACAGAAGCGATGAAAGATTGATTCGAGCAAATATTCGAGGTCGCTTTCTCGCGACGAATGTGTTGCTCTCTCGTCGAAAGAATAAGGGCCTTACACTCGCGGCCTTTTAAGTCTTGAGTTTTTCCGATATATCTTCCAGCGGTTGAACGGATGGAGAGTTTATCTTGCTCATTGTAACGAATTCCAAAAATTCCTAGGCCAGGGCCACCAAAATTAGGTCCAATCGCTAAGTGCTGACCTTCGGCCACAACCATATCGGCCCCCTGCATACGGGTACCAAATTTCACTGGAGCCTTGAGACCACCCTTACCGATGAGCATGGGATCAATGATGGCGATGGATTTAATATTGTTGGTTGAACACAGGTCTACTATTTCGTCTACAGATTCAAGATTTCCGAGGTTATTAACTTGAGGAAACGCTACCGCTGCCACAAGTGGAGTCGTATTTAAAAGACGAGTTAAACTAGGAATATCAATTTTTCCGCTTTGAGGGTTCACTGGAACTCTCAAAATTTTCATTCCTGTCTCTTTAGCGTGTGTTTCAATTACCTCAATGTCACCAGGATAGAGAGTATTAGAAACAATGATGGTCGTTGAATCCTTGACGAGCCTTAAAGCACAATTCATGGATTCATAGAGACATGTCGATCGATCATAAAGGGAAGCATTGATGGCCTCAAAACCAGTCAGTTGAGACATGAGAGATTGATAAATCCAAAGAGTCTGAAGTGTTCCCTGAGATCTTTCTGGTTGATAAGGTGTGTAGGCGGTCGTGAGCCCTCGTATACTACAGATTGGCCCCACCACATCAGTGACCTTGTAATTCTGAAGACCGTCACCAAGGAATGAAGTTTTAATCTTATTTTTTCTAGAGACTTCGTTCACGTTTGCGATGAGCTCTTCGTAACTTAAGTGCTTAGGCATAGGAACTGAGGCCATTTTCACGCTGTCATCAATATGAGAGTAGAGATCTTCTAAGGATTTTAGACCTAAGAATTTTAACATCTCTTCAATATCTTTATCGTCAGCTCCGATGTAGAAAGGCTTAAGTTCGCGTTTCAATTTTTCTGGATGATAATTTAAAGGCTCGTGTGAACTCTTCATATGGATTCCTTCTTTAAAATTTCAACTCTATGTTAGGCCCATGGAGGGTGATTTGTTAAGAGTTAAGAGCTAGAAAAATGCTCAGAGTCAAAATCGTCTAGGCTTTATTCTTTATTAGGCCCTAAGAATGATTTAAAATGAAATTTATGACACTAAAAATGATAAATAATGGCCCCGACTCTCATCTCTTGGACCGTCAATTTTCTGAACTAAATAAGTTTTGCGAAGAAAAGGGGACGGAGCTAAAAATTGAGTGGATTGGAGGTCAATTTTGGCTTCATTCAGATCTAGAGAATGAAAATCCCATCGGGATTGAAATTGATAAAATCATCCGAAAACACGAAGACTATCTGAAAAAATCCAGTGTCCATAAAGAACTTTTAGCGAGGGCCTTGGGAGTGAAGGGGACTTACCGTCCAAAAGTTTTAGATTTAACCGCTGGACTCTTGGGGGATTCTCTTCTCATGCTGAGTTTTGGTTGCGAGGTTTGGGCGGTAGAGCGTCATCCTGTGATTCGTTTTTTAATTCAGAGTGCTCTGCAAAACGCCACTCATGAGAAACTCAAAAATTTTCATTTTATTGAAAGTGATGCTCAAACTGTTTTGAGTGAAAACTTATCAGCGGATACCCTATTTTTTGATCCTATGTTTGAAGACGTGAACGAAAAGGCAAGCCCCAAAAAAGAGATGCGGATATTCCGAGGCCTTGTCGGTAAGGATGAAGATGCCATGGATGTCCTTAAAAAAGGTTTAGAAAAAGGGGCGAAAAGAGTGGTGGTTAAGAGGCCGCGACTCTCTCAGGAACTTGGAGTTAAGCCATCCGTTCAATATGTCGGAAAATCCACTCGATATGATGTGTATTTTTCGCTCTAAAACGATTAAAGTAAGCGTCCTCTGGGAGATTTATGAATAAAAAATACGATTTATACGCGATTGGAAATGCTCTGGTTGATATGGAGTATGAAGTTCATGATGATTTTTTTACAAAGCATAAAATTGATAAGGGACTAATGACCTTGGTGGATGAAGAAAGACAGAAATATCTTTTGGACTCCCTTGGGACTGCACCTAAAAAGCAGCAATGTGGTGGATCTGCGGCGAACACCGCAATCGCTGCTTCTCAGTTTGGGGCGAAATCATTTTATTCATGTAAGGTCGCTAAAGATCCTATTGGGAATTTTTATTTTCAAGATCTTCTTGATAATGGTGTTCATTCAAATCTCATGCATCAAGACCGTGAGTCTGGTGTGACTGGAAAGTGTCTTGTTCTTATTACTCCAGATGCTGAAAGAACGATGAATACATTTCTTGGGATTACCTCCACAATTTCAAAAACGGAAGTCGATCCTGAAGCGATTAGAAATTCAAAATTTATGTATATGGAAGGTTATTTAGTAGCGTCTCCAACTGGAAGAGAGGCGGCCGTTCAAGCAAGGAAAATCGCTGAAGCAGCTGGAGTGAAAACCGCTCTGACTTTTTCTGACGTTAACATGGTGAAGTTTTTTAAAGACGGACTCAAAGAGATGATTGGTGACGGGATTGATTTACTTTTTTGTAATGAATCTGAGGCCTGTGCTTTTACTGATACAAATGATGTCATTGTTGCTCGTGAAAAACTTAAGGCGATTGCCAAAACGTTTGTCATTACTCTAGGTGAAAACGGTGCCGTTATTTTTGACGGAGAAACCTTTATTGATATTGAGCCATACCCAGTTCGTGCGGTAGACTCCAACGGTGCTGGCGACATGTATGCGGGGGCGTTTTTATATGCCATCACTCATCGTCACACTTACGCATCAGCGGGAAAACTTGCCTCCATGGCGGCCAGTAAAGTTGTTTCTCAGTTTGGCCCAAGATTAAAAACCGAAGTGGCCCTCGACATTAAAAAACACGTTTTAGGATAGGAGTCATTATGTCTCAATATTTACTCATTAAAAAAGTTTTTGAATCAAAGCCAGTGGATCAAATCATCACCGTTAAGGGCTGGGTGAAGTCATTAAGACAATCTAAGAAGTTTTCTTTCTTAGTCCTTAACGATGGGACAACTCAAAAAGATCTTCAAATCATCGTTGATGCGAATCTTTCAAATTACGAAGAAGTTATTAAGCTCACCATGGGTTCTTCCGTTGAAATAGAGGGTCTTCTTGTTGCCTCTCAAGGAAAGCAGCCAGTTGAAATGCAGGCGAAAAAAGTTCATATCTTTTGCTTAAATTCTGAAGACTATCCACTTCAGAAAAAAGAAACATCATTAGAGTATCTTCGAGAGATTGCTCACTTAAGATCAAGAACAAATACGTTCTCAGCTGTTTTTAGATTACGTCACGTCCTTGCTCAGGCGACACATGAATTTTTCTCGAATGAGAGTTTCACTTATCTCCACACACCCATTATCACGGCCTCAGATGCAGAAGGTGCAGGGGAGATGTTTCGTATTTCAACTCTTCATTTAGATAAATTGCCGCGAACAGATAAAGGGCAGATTGATTTTAAACAAGACTACTTTGGACGTGAAACTTTCTTATCCGTTTCTGGCCAGCTTGAAGCTGAGACGTTTGCTGTCGGTGGATTGGGGCGAGTTTATACTTTTGGGCCAACTTTTCGTTCAGAAAATTCTAATACCGCAAGACACTTGTCAGAGTTTTGGATGGTAGAACCTGAAGCAGCTTTTAATACACTGGAAGATAATGCTCTCTTAGCAACAAATTACGTAAAGCACCTGATTAAAAAGGCGACACAAGAGTGCGGTGACGAGTTAGAATTTCTAGCGAGCCGTTATGCTCCAGAAAATTTAAAAACTCTTGAACACGTGATGACGTCTCCGTTTGAAATGGTCACTTATACGAAGGCAATCGAAATACTCCAAGAGGTCTCAAAGACTCATAAATTTGATTACCCAGTATCTTGGGGCATGGATCTTCAAACGGAACATGAAAGGTTTCTTGCTGAACAATACTTTAAGCGTCCAACCATTGTGACTGATTATCCAAAAGACATTAAGGCGTTCTATATGAAGCAGAACGAAGACGGAAAAACCGTAAGAGCGATGGATGTTCTTGTTCCTGGTGTTGGAGAACTTATTGGAGGTTCTCAGCGTGAGGATAATTACGAGAAGCTCGTTCGTCGTATGGAAGAGATGAAAATGGATGTGAATAACTACTGGTGGTACTTGGATCTAAGAAAATATGGTTCAGTCCCACACGCTGGTTTTGGTCTCGGGTTTGAAAGGGCCGTGATGTATATTT
Source organism: Bacteriovorax stolpii (assembly GCA_945862475.1). Taxonomy (GTDB): domain Bacteria; phylum Bdellovibrionota; class Bacteriovoracia; order Bacteriovoracales; family Bacteriovoracaceae; genus Peredibacter. Next base: position 114 of record CAMAYW010000146.1, on the reverse strand, counting down.
CTGGTATGAGTAACATCAGAGATGTTATTCCATTTCCAAGAACACCAAAGAATGCTGAATTCTAGAGTTTAAAATCTTTACATGGATTAGGGGAGGTGTCTTTTGAGGCCATGT
>CAMAYW010000145.1 GCA_945862475.1 Bacteriovorax stolpii | reverse complement strand
TCTGATCCTTTTTTTGGAACGGAACTTACACTCAAGCCAATTCCAAAAGATAAAGAAGCCGATGTTCGTGAACTTCCCTGGATGAGTACTGAAGCCTTGAAGCCTTATCTGATGGATAAAGATAATCGTGTGGATGATCTATTTAAGGTTACACCTTATTATTACCCAACGGTCCATTTCTGGTTCTTAATTTATACACAATTCGAATCAAGTTCTGTTGTTATCCATGACAAAAATAATCTTTCGCTTATTTATAAGGTCCTTGATTTTTCTTCATTAAAGGCGAAAAAGCTCCCCGCCAATACTCTATATATTTTACAGCGAAAACTATCAGATGAAAAAATGAAGGAATTAAAAAGAGAACTCGATACTCTTGCTCAAAATCCATTTTTGAATACAACTTCGGCACAGAAAATTTTTAGAACTCTTCAAAATGCGAAGGTTAAACTTTCTGATAACAAAAATGAAAGGCGCCGTTTTTTTGCCAACCTTCGTGATAATTTAAGAACCCAGACAGGGCAAAAAGACTTCATCCGAGATGGGATTATCAGATCACTTCCCTATCAAAAGTTTTTGAGTGATTATTTCTCAAAAAGAAAGCTACCAAAAGAATTACTCGCAATCCCTTTTCTTGAATCAAGCTTTAATCCGAAGGCACAGTCAAAGGTTAACGCCTTGGGTATTTGGCAATTTATGCCATTGATCTCAAGTTATTATGTACCAAAGAGAAGTCATCATTTTGATTACCGGTTTAACGTTGGTGTTGCCTCTGTGGCGGCTGGTTTTTTGATGTCAGAAAATTATATGATTATGAAATCATGGGACATGGCCGTTACCGCTTACAATTCCGGAACGAAACATCTGGTAAAAACGAGGCGGGAACTCGCTGGAAAAAAAGTAGATTTAGAGGTCGTTATTAGGCACAGTGATTCGAAGCATTTTGGATTTGCTTCAAAAAATTTTTACAGTGAATTTTTAGCACTTGCTCATACTCTCGCTTATAAAGAAGAGCTTTTTCAACATCTTCATGATCTTGATCGAAATGACGTTGATAGGGATTTAAGATTTTTTTTAACGAAGTGTTCTCTAAAGCTAGAGTCTGTTTTAAATAATAATCAGCTTGATGATATTTATTTCCATAATCATCATACTGGACATGATAAAAGTAATGTTCCTAGAGGATTTATTGTCACAGCGAAATCAAATTTACCATCTGGGAAGTTTTATGAAATTCCAGAAAAATACCTTTTAAAAAAGAAGCCAAAAGAATGGTCTAAGCTTCTTGCCCGTCAGAGCTGCTCAACAAGATAGGTATTCGAAGAGCAATAAGTTCCAAAATACTGGATACTATTGTCTTCATAGGTTATTTTTAGATTGATCTTAGAGTCAGATACTGCTGGACCATTTTCTTGATTTTCCCCAACGATAATAATTTTTTCACTCTTAGGCCCAAGGGTGTCATAAAATTTACCGTCTGAATCGAGCATTTGTGAGTATGTCCTAAGAGATTCTCCAGCTGATTCGGTACCAACATCTACCCTTGTTGCTTTTCTAGTTAAGTTTACCTGAATGAGACAACGATTCCCCATGCCAGCTTTTTCCGTTTTACTAAGAATATTTCTTATAAAACTTTCTGATGGAACATTTATTGAGGTAGCATCTTTGTATCCCACAAAAATGGGTTCATCGAGATGGTTTAACTCTAAATATTTTCTGCTTCCAAGTTGAATCTGATCAAATGAAACTCTGTATGAATGGTCATTTATCTTTTTAGACGTCTTATCTGAAGCAAATAGTTTTATATTTTCAGCCGAAGTAATGAGAGGCATTTTGTCCTTACTAAGTACATCCTCTTCAAACAGATTTAGATTTTCACTTGAGACCTTTTCGAAAAAATTAGATTCAAAAGTGACTTCTCTTTCATGGATGTGAATAATTTTAGCGGTTGTTTGCCCCTTGTTTAGCCTATAACTTAAAAGGGCATTACCGACTTTCACACCAATAAACATTTGATAAGAAAAATGATCGCCTTCAACAACTTGCATTTTTTCATTCAACTTAAGAACTTTTGAATAAGGAACATCAAGGGTAGCTGTCTCTGTTTCATCATCTAATTCTACTAAAACAGCACCGATTGGCCCCCTCACTTCATAAGGAGCAATGAGTTCGTTAAAAGTCTCTTCATTAAGAAGCGGGATCGTAACTTCCGAAGCCCCCTCTTCAAGAATGATTTCAGTATTTGTTGGAGTAAATCCTCTTTTAAGGATCGCTACAGATCTTGTCATTTTAGGTTCAGACAGATCTGTTTGAATATTAATGACACCATTATTGTAATCGAAGTGAGATTCACTAAGATCATCCTGAGGGCGAACTTCAAAACCGACTTCATTCGCAGTTGTTTTTAAATCTGTTCCGACAATTTGAATACTCACGTGGTTTTTAAATTGTGGGTGTTTAATAAAATCGCTTACAAGATTATTCTTCTGACTATTCACATCTTTCTTGGGAAGTGACTGAAATTCTTTCTTTTTAATTGAATCCCCACCTACATCTAATAGAGTCGTGGCATTTTCAGAACCGTCATTTTGACTAGTCACCATCGTCATTGTTGGAATTGTTTTTTCTTTTAGATCATTTTCAGCTTTTGAGTAGTCAAAGGCGATAAGGTCTTGAAGTTCGACTTCTTCATGAACCGCCTCAGATGTAACAGAGTCGATCTTCTTTGTTTCAACGACTTCTGTTTTAACTGTTTTATCTTCTTCCGTTTTTACCGGTTCAGCTTTTTTTTCTGTTTCATTTGGGTATTCAAAGAATTCTGGTGCAGAATCCGAAGCTGCCATTTTGGTTTGAACTTCATCGACGACAACCGGAGCCTCAGCTACCATTTCAACTTTTATGTCTTTGTAATTTGCAAGGAGATTCGTCGAGAGCTCTTCTGCTCTGTATACAGGAGCAAGTGTCACAGGCTCATTGAAAGGTAACTCGTGAGGAAGAACCTCTTTATAATTGAAAATAAGAGGATTTGATCGAACAATGATCCTCTCTTTAATGAGATGAATTCTTTTTGCAATAGTGGGTCTTACTGCTAAAACTTTTACTTCTTGAAAGACCAACTTAGGACTTTCTAGGACTTCCGTTTCCCCTTTATTTACACTGTAATCCGAGAAGAGAGAAAGGTGAGCAGTTGAAATTTCAAGGGTTGTTGTCTTTGGTAGAAACACACGTACGCCCACCCAGCCCACAGCGAGGTACAAACAAAGCGTTAATGATGCAAACATCCGTGTTAGCATTGAAGACATATACAATTATTCTAGGTGAGATTTTTTTAATTAGTATTTAAAATCAGATAGTCGATTCATTTTATGCCTATTCAACCAGTTCATAGGACCAATTTTAATGAATACTCCTGACTATTTAGATGAAAAAAAAAGCCCCGGCGAAGCGGGGCTCAGTTTACTTTAAATTTGCGAGACGAAGTCTCAGCTCTGCTCTTTCGAGCTTTCTTCTGAACTTAATCAGATCCACATCTGTTAAGTTTTCCTTTCCGGACAAGCGATCCATCGCTTTTGACTTCGCTGATTTAGCTCGTTCAATATCGATGTCTTCGGAGCGCTCAGAAGTGAACGAAAGAATTGTCACCGTATCCTTTAAGACCCGACACAACCCGGCCGTCACAGAAAAATGACGAGGCCCCATCGTGGTTTTCGCCGTCATAATACCTGTCGATAACTCGGTAAGTATATGTGTATGGTCAGGGAGAATATTAATCTCCCCGCGGATAGTTGGAATTACTATATCATTACACTCAAGATCTTTAATCACGACACCTTTTGGGGTGAAGAGATTGAGTTTAAAGGCCGATGCCATAATTACTTCCCTTCAGAAAGTTTTTTCGCTTTTTCATGAACCATATCAATTCCACCAACAAGGTAGAAAGCCTGTTCTGGAAGGTGATCAACTTCACCTGAAAGAATTGCTTTAAAGCCTTTGATTGTGTCTTCGATTTTTACAAATTGCCCAGGGATACCAGTGAACTGTTCAGCAACAAAGAATGGCTGTGACAAGAACTTCTGGATCTTACGTGCACGGGCCACAAGCTTCTTATCATCTTCAGATAATTCATCCATACCAAGGATGGCGATAATATCTTGAAGCTCTTTATACTTCTGAAGAACTGATTGAACTGCTCGAGCCGTTGTATAGTGCTCTTCTCCCATAATTTCTGATGAGAGAATTGTCGAAGATGAAGAAAGTGGATCCACGGCTGGATAAATTCCAAGCTCCGCGATCTGACGAGACAATTCAGTAGTAGCATCCAAGTGAGCAAACGTTGTTGCAGGAGCTGGATCTGTATAGTCATCCGCAGGAACGTAAACAGCCTGGATTGATGTAATTGAACCATCTTTTGTAGATGTAATTCTCTCTTGCATTGCTCCCATTTCAGTACCAAGTGTTGGCTGATATCCCACCGCAGATGGAATACGGCCAAGAAGGGCAGACACTTCTGAACCAGCTTGAGTAAAACGGAAAATGTTATCAACGAAGAAAAGAACGTCTTGCTTCTCTTCATCGCGGAAATATTCAGCAAGTGATAGACCAGTTAAAGCAACTCGCGCACGTGCACCAGGTGGCTCATTCATCTGACCATAACAAAGAGCTGTTTTAGTAAGAACTCCAGAGTCCTTCATTTCGTGCCAAAGATCGTTCCCTTCACGAGTACGCTCACCTACACCAGCGAACACAGAGAATCCTCCGTGCTGAGTAGCGATGTTGTTAATAAGTTCCATAATAAGAACTGTCTTACCCACACCTGCACCACCGAAAAGACCAATCTTTCCACCCTTAAGATAAGGAGCGAGGAGATCGATCACTTTAATACCAGTGAAGAACGGCTCTTTCTTAGTTGATTGATTAGCAAATTTTGGAGCTTCACGATGAATTGGGTAACTCTTTTTATTATTAAGAGGACCAGCTTCATCAACCGCTTCACCAATAACATTGATGATTCGGCCAAGACACTCACGGCCTACTGGAGCTTGAATAGGAGCTCCTGTATCTTTAACTGCTTGTCCGCGAGCTAAACCTTCAGTCGCGTCCATAGCGATACAACGAACCATGTTGTTACCAAGGTGCGATGCTACTTCTACCGTTAGATTTCCTTCTCCGCCCGGCATTGTCTTGTTTGTGATTTTGAGAGCGTTATAGAGCGCTGGAAGTTTTCCGTTTGAAAACTCAACGTCGATTACGGGTCCCAACACCTGACGAATTACGCCTGTATTTTCCATTTGAATGGCTCCTTAACCGTTGAGAGATTCAGCACCAGATACAACTTCAATTAACTCAGTTGTAATGCGGGCCTGTCTCATCTTATTCATTTTTAGTGATAACTTTTTAATCATTTCTTTACAATTCTTCGATGCATTTTCCATCGCGTTCATACGAGATCCATGCTCAGATGCAATTGCATCGAGAACACATGTATAAACCGTTGTGAGATAAACTTCAGGTACAAGAGTATCTAAAATTTGCTCTGCACTTGGCTCATATTTAAAATCATATGGGTAACGAGATTTGATTTCTTCTTTTGCAGATGACGAGACCTGCATCGGAAGAAGCTGTCTTACTTTTGAATCGAAAGCGATTGCTGAAATAAATGAGTTGTAGGCAACATAAACTTTTCCTACTTCACCATTTACAAACATAGCGCCCAATTCATCAGCAATTTTTCTCACTTCTTCATAAGTTGGATCTGCTTTTGCAAAAGTAAACGTCTTACCAGAGTTAACCTCTTTTTGAATAAGATCGCGTACTTTTTTACCAATATAGAAGAATTTCAAATCTTCATCCTGGTTTTCAGCTGTGAATCGTCTAACCGTTTTTGCTAAAGATGAATTATATCCTCCGCAAAGACCTTTATCAGATGAAATCACAAGAACTACCGCTTTATTATTTTCCTTCGGTGTGAAGTAATCATTTGAGTAGTCCGTTGCTAAGGCAGAAACAGTTCTCACTGTTTCCTCTAGCTCCGATGAATAAGGACGAAGACCTAAGATTCGTACCTGAGCTTTATTTAGCTTTGACGCTGAAACAAGCTTCATGGCCTTTGTGATCTTGAAAGTACCTTTGGTACTTTTGATCTTTTTCTTGAGGTCTTTAATATTTGCCATGGTCTTTAATCCTTAAAATTAAGCCTTGTAGCTAACAACGAAATTCTTGATGATCTCAACAAGTTTCGCTTCATTTTCTGCAGACATCTGCATTTCTTTTCTCATCGTATTCATCATATCTGAGTGACGAGAGTTAAGAACTGCAAGTAAGTCTTTTTCAACCTGTTGAATTTTATTCACAGGGATTGAATCGAAATAACCTTTAGTGGCAGCAAAAATAGAAACTGATTGATCAATAACATCCATCGGAGAATATTGACCTTGCTTTAAAAGTTCCACTAGGCGAGATCCACGGTTTAGCTGTCTTTGAGTAGCTTCATCAAGGTCAGAACCGAACTG
>CAMAYW010000144.1 GCA_945862475.1 Bacteriovorax stolpii | reverse complement strand
TATTCACTCTTAAAAGCACGCTTAAAAAGACGTTACAAATTTCTATTATCCAAAACTCTCAAAGAATTTAAAAAACTTCCTAAAAAAGAAATAAGCTCTTGGATCAAAAATCACTCGATAGAGCTGAAAGAATACTCCGAACTTAATTGGTACTTTCTATCTCAACTTCAGGTTTTTAACTTTTTTAATGAACAAGATTCCGATCTTGGTCAAGATGGTTTTGGCTTGAGAGAAGAAATCGTCTTTGAAAAATGGAATGCTAGCGAATTTGCCAGTACCTTTTTAAAAAGTCTCAATCGTGGATTCTCTCTAGGAGAGGCCAATCAAATAACTCTCAAAGAATTTGATCTGCATCTCGTTCAATTTGGTGAGCGACATATTCTTAGGAACGAAAATATCACGAAGGCCTATAGAATTCAAACCTCTCTAGGTGAGCATTTAAAGTCAAAAAAGATTTTAAAGCTTCTCGAAACAACTCTTCACTTAGATGGAAAAGACTTAAGACTCATGACTCTAACCATGAAAGAGATGAAGACCTTTTCTCAGCGAATAGAGATTGCTTTAAAAGTTATTAAGAAATTTACTCCTTCATCATGGGAGAGATTTACCGCTTTCACGGAAGTCATTGTACCTATCGATGTACCAGAATTCGTAAGCTACTCACACCAAGACCTACCTGGCTTCTCTATGATCAATCTCTATCATCGAGATTTTGTGGACCTTATGGATGATCTTCTTCATGAAAATGGTCATCATCATATGAACCATTATCTGAATCTTGGAAAACTGATTGAAGAGCCTCTTGATAATATCTACTACAGCCCCTGGAGGAGAACTCTGAGACCTCTTAGGGGAATTTTTCATGCCTACTTTACATTTTTTTGGGCGTTTAAATTATTTATTGATCTTTCAAAGGCGAAAGAGCAAGACTCCATTTTTTATCTTTTTAGTCAGGAAGAAAAAGAAAAGATCTATTGGAGAGCAGTCGAAGAATTTCATATGCTGAATTTTACTTTTGAAGATCTTAAGTGGGCGAAGAAAAAAGGTCTCATTCATGAGATGGGATGGGAACTGATCCAGGAGCAACAGAGAGAAGTACAAAAATATAAAAAATTAATTCCAAAACTTGAAAATAATCTAAGACATCATAAAAAAGAGCTTAAAGAATTAAAGAAAAAACTCACATTATCGAGAGCTGAGTTTATAAAGAATTAAGTTCCTGCTGCATTTGATTCGCAGGCATAAGATCTCCCTTTCCTGCAGAAATTTTAATCCCCTCTTCCCAAATCGATCTAGCCTTTTCAATTTCCCCAAGACCTTTGTAGGCCTTGCCGAGGGCGAGGTAGGCCACAGAATATTTAGGATCTTCATTGATGACTCGTTCAAGATGGATTTTGGCCCGTGTCCACTCAGCCTTTTCTACAGCGATTGAACCTATGCCATAATTTGCCAAAGTATCATTGGGATCAATTTCAAGAACATCAAGAAACATTTTTTCTCGACGTGTCCATTCAAGAAGTTGTTGTTGCTTTGACTGAGACTCGGCTTCTTTTCTTTTCGCTTCATCGCCAAAACTTTGGAATGATTTCACTGTCGCCAGTGATTTTTGTTCTTCAGCTTCAGTTATTTTCCCCATTTTCATGAGATAAAGTGACATATTCGTGTGTGCGAGAACGGATTTGGGATCAACAACACTCAATGTTTCCATTAATTGAATCGCCTCTTGAAATCTATCAAGCCTTCCTAACATGACTCCTAAACTCTCTAAGGCATCCGCAAAAGTTGGATCAATTTTAATAGCTTGACGAAATTTTTCCTCAGCTTCAACTAAACGATCGTATTTAAAATCTTCAGTCGCTTCATCGTAGAGCTCTTCTGCTTTTTTTCGTGGTTCTCCACTTATAAGAGGATAATACCGAACAACCCCATCGTAGGGAGTCTCATTTATGGTAAAGTGAATTTTCATCCCCTCAACTCTAAAATCACGCAATAAATCCGCAGCTAGGTAGTAGTGATTTTTCCACGAAAAACAGTGTTTGGCAGAGCCCATTTTTTTATCAAAAGAAACAATATCACCTTGGGGTGCGGGATTGAGCATTTCTATTAAAACGGGGCTATACGCAGCCCCTCTTCGCGTCGCAATTTTAGAGACTGTTTCCTGTCCCGGATAACAGCCTTTATTAAAAGACAAGGCGAGATCAAAAAGACGCTGATTGGTGATTAAATCACCCTTAAAGTCATTCCCTGAAAAAGATGGCCAACCCGATAGGCCCTGCCAAAGTGCCAGCTCATGATCTGTAATGGTAGGTAGATCTGGAACTAAGGAATGAACGAGATAGGCATTCTCTCCAAAAAGAAGTCCTGACTTGCCATTTCTTGCGTACTTCTTCGCTTCGGGTCCTATGAGAAAAACAAATGTTTCTTCAACTCCGTCACTTAGAGAGACATCTTCAGAAATAAGAAATCTATTAAGTCTATCGAGTGTCTTGTCTAGAAGGGCACTTGGAACAAGATAAGTAAAAAATTCTTCCCACCTCACGAGCCATCCATAAGACTCAACTCGGCCTTGAGGATCAAGAAAACTTATCAGTTGAAAAGTTGAATCTTGAATTTTATCAATATCAAATGTGGATTGATTCTGAAGAAAATCTTTGACGTCAGATCCAGCAAAACTTATCTCACAAAGTGAGACAGAAATTTGCCCAGCGTTCAGACGGTAAGTATTCAGCATAAATTAAAGTGAAAAAGATTCACCACAACCGCAGGTATTTTTGGCATTCGGATTATCAAATACAAATCCTTTACCATTGAGACCATCTTTGAAGTCGAGGACAATGCCTTTGAGATAGATGACGGATTTAGGATCCACTAAAACCTTAACTCCACCAAACATAAACACGTTATCTTTGTCTTTGGGATCGCTAAATTCAATTTTATAAGAAAGACCAGAGCATCCACCACCAGTCACTGCGAGCCTAAGCCCTTTAGCACCGTCAGGATTATCCGTCTTTGAGATGTGTTGAATCTGTTCAATGGCCTTATCTGTTATTGAAATAATTGAATCCATAATTAAGCTCCGTTAAGTACTTCATACGCCCCTGGGAACAATTTTTCAAGATCATCGAACTTTTGTCTTTTCAGGAGCTTAGGCTATAATAGCACAAACAGAGGGAATTGATGAAAATCAAATTATATCACTATGTTCATTGTCCATTTTGTATAAGAGTCAGGATGGCCCTTGGCTTCTTTCAATTACCTTATGAATCTATTGTTCTCCCCTATGATGATGAAAAAACACCTGTTGAACTGACCGGTAAAAAAATGCTTCCCATCGCTGTTATTGATGGTACGGCCTCGAATGAGAGTTTAGACATCATTTCTCTTTTAGATAAAAACGATCGACTGAAGCTCTCTGTTACTTTGTACAACAATACATTTTTGGAGTTAAATGCTCTTTTAAATAAATGGGGTGAACAGGTCCATAGTCTTGCTATGCCCTATTGGATATGGACGCCTGAATTTACTCCTGCCTCACGTCACTATTTTCAATCAAAAAAAGAAATAAAACGAGGTCCCTTTAAGGACCTCGTCCTTAGGCGAGCTTTTTTTGAAGAGAAATTGCAAAATGATCTCGAGATCTTAAAAAAGGAATTAAGACCTTTTTACCAATCAGATAAAATGACCATCTATGATATCCTCATAGCATCACATCTGTGGGGCCTCTATGTTGTTCCAGAATTTCAGTTTACCGATGAACTTCATAGCTACCTTCAAAAAGTGAAAACCCTCTGTCACTTTGACTATCATAAGGATTTTTGGTGTTAGATGAAACTCGTTATTGAATTTAGTAATAATACTGAAATTGTAAAACATGAAATCGTTATCAACGTAAAAACAACTGTTGGCCGATCTTCCAAAAGTACACTCCAAATAAAAGACGATAAAACCAGCTCTCTTCACTGTCAGTTTTTATTAACCATGGATGGTCTCTCCATTTTGGATCTTAACTCTAAAAATGGCATTTACCTAAATGGTATCAGAATTGAGAGCTCTGAAATTTTTATTGGGGATGAAATTCGCATCGGACAAACGACTTGTATTATTGATGAAAAGCTCTCTGATTCAGATGCGCTAGAACTATTAACTTTTCCGGGAAGAACGAAGGAACGAATCGCTTTTGAATTAAGGGCCGACTTTACAGGGGCCCGTACTTTAAATCAGATGAATTTTAAAAATCACCAGCTACCCAAATCCATTCTTCCTCCGGTGACTTTAGCGAAAGAAATTTCGCTTAGAAAAAAAGCAAAAAGCCCAATCAGAGTTTCTAAATCTTCGATCCATGATAATAATCAAGTGGCATCAACCATCTCCACGATCATTGATTATGGCCTATTATTGTTGACCTTAATTATTCCGTTTTATGTCACAAATCATTTTTTTCAATTAGCAGATCAACTTCAAATCCTCGCCATCACAGGCAGTGGGGTCTTGTTGTCTTCTGGGAATTTCTATATTTATAACTTTAAAAGAAGAAAGTTCACCATTGGAGAAAAGCTTTCAGGCATTGAACGACTCTATCTCGATCAATGATTATTTTCTGGGCTTCCACATGATTTCTTCAATCTCTAGCTTTTTATTCACATATCGAGAAAGCACAAAAAGATAGTCCGATAAGCGATTGAGAAAAATGATGCTATTCCGAGGTAATTCTTCTCCGATGACCTGATGGTAGTGAACAAGTTTTCTTTCTACAGATCTGGTATTTGTTCGACCAAGATGAATAGAAGATGAGATCAAGCATCCACCGGGGAGAATAAAATTCTTAAGCGCTGGAAGAGTTGAATCCAACTTATCAATTTCAGTTTCTATTTCTGTTACAAATTCATTTGAAATCTGTGGGAGATTAAATTTTGCCCTATTCTCCACTTCACAGGCAAGATTAGAACCAAGATCAAAAATGGCTGACTGGATATGATGTAGAAATTCAATTATTTCTTTAAATTCAGCAGACATTAGTGAACAAGAGAAACCGATTCGAGAATTCAATTCATCGAGCTCACCGTAAAGATCAATTCTTAAATCTGATTTGAGGGTCCTATTTCCACTCACTAAACCAGTTTCACCCTCATCACCTGTTTTTGTATAGAGTTTAGATTTTTTCATTACATATTCCTTCTGTAGCGCCCACCGACTTCATAAAGGACTGAGGTAATCTGGCCTAAACTACAGTAACGGACGGTTGTGAGAAGCTCTTCAAAGATATTTCCACCCATAAGGGCAACATCTTTTAACCTTTTTAAGCAGTCATCTGATTTATCGGAATGAAGCGCCTTAAAAGCATTCAGTCGATTGATTTGATCATTTTTTTCTGCCTCAGAGGCCCTCGATAATTCAATTGGTTTCCATTCGGCATGCTTTTCAGGAAGGAAGGTATTCACACCAATAATGGGAAACTCTCCCGAATCCTTCATCGTTTCATAATAAAGGGATTCCTCTTGAATTTTTCCTCGCTGATACATGGACTCCATCGCACCTAAGACTCCGCCTTTATCAGAAATGCGTTCAAATTCGGTAAGGACTGCATCTTCAACAATCTCAGCGAGTTCATCGACGATATAAGACCCTTGAAGCGGATTATCTGTTTTATTGAGCCCGTACTCACGGTTAATGATAAGCTGAATCGCCATCGCCCTACGGACTGATTCCTCAGTTGGAGTTGTGATCGCCTCATCGTAGGCATTGGTGTGAAGAGAATTACAATTATCAGATAACGCTAAAAAGGCTTGAAGAGTCGTTCTGATGTCATTGAAATCAATTTCCTGAGCGTGAAGTGAGCGGCCAGAAGTCTGAATATGATACTTTAGTTTTTGAGATTTATCTGAAGCACCATATTTTTCTTTTAGCGTTACGGCCCAAATTTTTCTCGCAACTCGGCCCAAGACTGTGTACTCAGGATCAAGACCATTTGAGAAGAAGAAGGATAGATTTTCACAGAAGTCATCAATCTTCATGCCGCGGGAGAGGTAGTACTCAACGAAAGTAAAACCATTTGAAAGAGTAAGGGCCAATTGGGTAATCGGATTCGCTCCTGCTTCAGCAATATGATAGCCAGAGATAGAAACGGTATAATAATTTTTAATTTTATGCTTACAGAAGAATTCCTGGACATCCCCCATCATCTTAAGAGCAAACTCTAAGGAGAAAATACATGTATTTTGGGCCTGGTCTTCTTTTAAAATATCGGCCTGAACAGTTCCACGAACTTGCCTCATGACCTCAACCATTTTTTCAACTTTTTGCTGATCTGATTCAGGTAGAGCTCTATTAATCGCAGTGTTCATAAACATCGCTAGGATGATAGGTGCTGGCCCATTAATCGTCATCGAAACTGAAGTCGATGGAGACGTGAGATCAAAGCCTTTATAAAGCTCCATCATGTCATCAAGAGTACAAATCGACACTCCAGACTCTCCCACTTTCCCGTAGATGTCTGGTCTTGTGGCAGGATCTTCACCGTAAAGAGTCACTGAATCAAAGGCAGTCGAGAGCCTTTTAGCA
>CAMAYW010000143.1 GCA_945862475.1 Bacteriovorax stolpii | reverse complement strand
CGATTTAAATCTACCAAAAGGTCTCGATTCCTTTGGCTTTATATCGAATTCCGGATCACAACAACCTGAAGAGCGAGATGGAATTAAAACCATCAAATCAAAAATCTACGCTCCCCTTTATTCAAATGGCGGTCAAATTGACTTACTTTTCTCAAACGGTTCTGAAGTGGTTTCGACCATCACTGAATACATGAGAACTCAAGAACAAGGGATGCTAAAATACCGAATGGCGATGAATAAAGCCGCTGTCAATATTTGGCTTGAGAAAGACAATAATTCTGATGCCTCTGGTGCAAAAGAGGGTTACATAAGAGCAGCAAAGGGAGTCTCAGATATCACGATTAACAGTGGGACCGCAGATCTCTCGCAAATGCCACAATCATGCTCAAGTCTTGCAGGCCAATTTTTATATTTTTATTTTGGTCAAGAAAATCCCTCACTGGCCCCTCCCGATTCTCCAGGTTGTCCAAAACCTCTGGGCGCCCTTCTTCGAGAGTATTATTCTTCAGGTGGAGCAGAGGATGATTTTAGTCCCGAATACTACTCAATGAGCTATTCATTTAATAAGAGTGAGGACAACACTCGATATATGACAGCTTACTTACCAGGACCCTATAAAGGTGCTGGACCTGATGGAATGTTTAACAATCCTATTACGAGCGCAAGCGACAATACGCGGCGAAATTTTTATTCAACCAAGTTTATTACTCTTGATTCAGTGCAGTCCGGAAAAATTGAATCTTACGCAGTTAATGGATCCCTCATACATTCAGAAGGTTCCATGGATAAAACCGGAACTGGTCCAAATGTGGAGCACGAATTCAAGAACCCGTTGGAGGGTGATCTTTCAGAACTCGACTCTATTAAGTATTAATATTTACTCACTTGAAAATGGGCCATCCCGAACCTTATAATGAGTTGTCTAAAAACACCTTCACTTCATCAAAAGGATCTTTTGTGGCTACGAAAAAGACCAAAAAAGTAACAAAAAAAGCGCCTGCGAAGGCCAAAAAAGCTGCTCCTAAAAAGGCTGCTAAAAAAGTAACAAAAAAAGCGGCTCCAAAAAAAGTTGCTCCAAAAAAAGTAACTAAGAAAGCGGCTCCTAAGAAGGCTGCTCCTAAAAAAGTAACCAAGAAAGCAGCTCCTAAGAAAGCGGCTCCAAAAAAAGTTGCTCCAAAAAAATCAACGGCGAAAGTTGCTGCTCCAAAAGTAAAAGCAGCTCCAAAAACAAAAGAGAAAAAAGTCGTTGTACCTGAAGTTGTTTCTTCAAAAACGCCGGCACATGCTGCCCAATCTTTCAACGACGATTACACAGCAGATTCATTAAATGATGATTTCGATGCTGAATTCGATTCAGATGAAGAAGAAGAAGGAGAAGCGAAACCAGCTGATGAAGCTTCTGATGAAGAAGAAGAAAGTTATGGTTACGGTTGGGGCTACGAGGAAGGCTTAGACTCTCCAGAAGATGAAGAGGATGAGGAAGATGATTTGGATGAAGACGTTGAATACGTTAAAGGTCCAAAGAAGAAGTCTGATGAAGAGGAAGATGAAGACGAGGATGACGACTACTAGTCAACAAGCTAAAATGGCTCCATTAGGAGCCATTTTTATTTAAAGGGTATCAATGAAAAAGCTAGAGCTTTATTTTTTTCCAGAGTGTCCATACTGCCAGATCGTTGAAGAAGCCTTAAAACAAACAGGTCTAAACAAAAAAATTATTTACTACAATATTAGAGAGAATGATCAATACAGACAAACTCTTCTAAAAGCGACGGGAAGAGGAACTGTTCCCTGTCTTTTTATTGATGGCAAACCGATGCATGAATCTAGAGATATTGCGAACTGGCTTCACAAATATTCTCAAGAGCTCTCTCACCAGGGAGACAAATAAGTGGAAATAAGAGACCCCGTTCACGGTTCTATTCAGATTAATGATTCTGAAATTCAAATCATAGAGCACCCATTTTTTCAGCGGCTTAGAAATATTAAGCAGCTAGGATTTTCTGAATATGTTTTTCCAGGTGCCACTCATACCCGCTATCTTCACTCAATTGGAGTGATGAATGTGGCGACCTTGGTATTTAACAGTTTATTTAAAGATCAGAATTCAAAAGAAGTTCAAAGACTCAAAGAAAGCTTACGCCTTGGCTGCCTTCTGCATGACATAGGTCACGCACCCCTTAGTCACTCGACTGAGTCAGTTATGCCGATGGTAAGTGCTTTAAAACTTCCAAAACAATTCGTTCATAAAGATAGACAAGCGACTCACGAAGACTACACCATCAAATCGATCACTGATTCTTCATTCACAAAGTCATTTAAAGGTGTCACCTCAGAGTTTGGAGTAGATCCCAAAGCTGTGGCGGAACTTGTTATTGGTGAAACTCACGATGAGGGCTATTTTACAATTAATGGTATTAACTATTTTCCTCTTCTCCATCAACTCGTTTCAAGTGAAATGGATTGCGACAGAATGGATTACCTTTTAAGAGATAGTTATTTCTGTGGAGTGAGTTATGGAAAATTTGATCTCGACTGGATTATTGATAATCTTAAAATTTGCACCGAAAATCAAAAGGCCTATTTAGGTATATCTGAGAGGGCCATCTCCACTTTTGATGATTTTCTTCTTTCAAGATTTCATATGTTTATGATGGTATACTTTCATTACAGGGCCGTCTGCTTGGAGCAGATGCTTCAAAGATATTTTGATTCATGCAAAGATGAATATGCCATCCCTGCAGACATAGAAGCCTACTTAGAGCACGATGATTCTTACCTCTATAGGGTTCTTAAGAAGTCAAAGAATGTTTGGGCACAAAGAATTTCAATGAATAATATTCCCAAAAAAATACTAGAGACTTTCGGATCTGTTCATCTTAATCAAATGCAGGATCTTGAAGAATACTTCAAATCGCAGAGCATTGATTATATCAAATGTTCATCGACTGGCCGTCTTTCAAAGTATTATAGCGAGAATTCTCCACAAAATAACTTCCCGATGAAAGTCATGCGTGAATCTTCTCTTTCAAAAAATCATAGGACGATTAAAAATATTCAAGAAGCGACTGATTTATTTTTAAAGTACAGTCAATCACACGCTGTGAATAGAATTCATTGCGACTTTGACGAGCTAAAACCGGATCAACAAAAAGAAGTACTTAAAATTATTCAGGCATAATATGTACAAGTTTTTTCTTTATTCCGTGCTGATCATTATCTATCTAGGCTTGGCAAAAACTCTTTCGCCTTCCGAAATCGGTGTTCAATATCTTCAAAATGAAAAAGGCTTTTCTAAACTTGTTAAGGGACCTATGACGACGGTCATTCTTGTTGACACCCATGCCACTGGTTTTTTAATTAAAACTTTTTATCAAAAATATCGAGTGATCCTTGGGTATGACAACGTTGAGGAATTGATCGTTCGAACAAGTCGAGAGTTTGCGAAAAGGAATTTACCTAACATCGGACTTTCGGTTTATCGAAAATTTAACGACAAAGAGGAATTTCTTCCTTTACCACCCGGCTCTATTTATATCAACAACGGTGAGTTTGGAGATTGGAAAACAAACAAAAAGGGTGAGGTTAAATGGAAATTTAAAAGATCCTTTAAGAATTTTCCTCGTTTCCTTGGTTGGGGGAAGTTTAGACCGGATGAAAAATTTTATCAGGATTTAAAAACGAGCATTTCTCTTAATCAAACATTTTATGGAACCCAAAATGAATTTGGACCAAATGGAACAGTCACTCAAAAAAACTTCCCTCACTTTTTTAAGGGTGAGAGAAAGAAGAAAATTGAATTGAAGACTCTTCTTTTTGAGTACTTTAAAGAAAACTTTTAAGGATTTTTATGGCAGAAATATTTGATCGACTCGTTATTAGACTTCTTCTTGCTGGTTTCGTTTGTTTGATGATTTATCTTTATCGATATGCTCATGTTATTTTTTATCCAACAGTAAAACGTCAAGTTTTGAAAAAAATTCATCCAGCTGAAAACCCTGCAGATACTCTTCACCTTTTTTCGAGGGTGGTTGGGATTTCGATCATTTTTTCATCTATAAGTTTTAATGAAACAACTGGTTTTTTTCTGAGCCTTTTCCATTTTGCTGTTTGGGGAACCATCGCGATTGTTTTGTATTTACTTTCTCTTTACATCATTGAGTCGATCGTTTTTTATAATTTCGACTATACCGATGAGATTCTAAAAAGAAAGAACATGAGCTATGCGATTATTAGTTTCTGCCATGCTCTGGTAATTGCCATTCTCAGTAGGACGGTCATGATTGAAGCTGAAAATTCGATTGTGATTCTACTTGTCCTCTGGCTATATATGCTTGTTATCGTCGGTTTTTCCATCAAGTATTATACGTTCATTAGTAAGCTTAGTTTTAACCGACTTATGATTCAGAAGAATATGTCTCTTTGTTTTTCCTATGGTGGATTTACTCTTGGCGCAGGATTTGTTGTCGCTAGTTGTTTTGATCAAGAACATTACGATATTACCGTTTACTGTATTCAGGTCCTCCTGAAGACCATCCTTTCCCTCATTATCTTCCCCATCTTCAAGAAGGGGCTTGTGAAGATTTTTCCGATCAAAGTGGGAGATGAGCGCACTCTAGAAGGGCATGTGGAGTCAGATATGCAGAGTCTTGGGTATGGATTTTTTGAAGGTTGTGTTTTCATATCAAGCGCAATCCTGACTACAATGATCGTGAATCGAATACAATTTGGTACAATTTACCCATTTTTTTAACCAGAACTTCCTCTGATAGAATAACTATCAGAGGTTTTTATGCCAAAAAAGTACCATAATCTATTTTCTCAAATTCAAGCTTTTGAAAAACATATTGAAGACCTAGAGGGCAAAATACTTCATTTAGAGCAAAAGATTGAACAGATGATTGCGGTTGAACGAAATCATTTGATTCGTCTAAAAAATAACGAACAATTGTCAGATGAATTCATTCAAAGTGGGAGAAAGTATCAAGACATCTCTCCAGAGAAGGCTTGGAAATTATACTGCGATAGAGATTTTGATTTCATTCTGATTGATGTTTCTGACAAGGAATACAAACCAGAGGAAGAGATTCCTGAGGCCCAGAAAATTCCTTGGGAAGATTTTCCTGATCGTTTTTTTGAAATCACCACAAAAACCACACCTATTCTTATTATTTCTGAAGACGGCACCAACTCAGTTCTTGCCTGTGAATACTTGGCCAAGCGCGGTTACTATAACTGTAATAATATTTCTGGTGGATATAAGCACTGGAAGGGATTTCAGGTTACAAAAATCAAATCGGCTTAAATTAAGCTACCCTTTTTTTGATTCTCTAAAAGCTCTCGATAAAGATTATCAAGCATCAACTCCACTCGGTCTAACTCGACTTCCCCAAGTTTTGTTGTGTACTGGCTTTCTAAATCATTGGTTACCTGTAAGAGGTTTAATTTAAATTTTTCTCCATAATCTGTGAGAAAAACCAATTGTTCTCTTTTGTCTTGATCTGAAAGTGATCTCTTAATATAACCACGTTTTTCAAGTTCATTAAGATGTGAGGTCATGGTTTGTTTCTTTAATCCACACGCCTTCCCTATCATCTTGATGGAAGGACCGTCATTTTCCGATAAGTACATTAGGATCTCTAAAAAGCTTGGTCTTAGGTCATTAAAGCCACTGGATTGAAGCTCTTTAATGAGCTCAATACTATAAACTCTGTAGATTTTTTTTAGAAGACTTCCAATATTGGCGATTCTTTTCATATAGTATGACTATCATACTATGGTTTTAGATAACTTGATATTAGAATTTTTTTAGCGCTCTTTCGATTTCTTCAGGAAGAACTTTCACTTTATGAGATTTTTTAATCGCTTGATCCTCCATACCATAACTCCATAAATGTAATCTCAATCTTTCTTTTATCGTCATGTTAGGTGAGGCTTTTGCAGCAAAAGAAAACACAATAAAGAGAGGAAGAATGAATTTCATATTAATTCCTTTCTAGACCTTATCGCAAACCTAGTGCCAAAAGACTCTATATATAATCAAGGACATGACAGAGTTAGACTGACTAAAGTTTAGACGTTGGATCACTTCATCCAGTCGGTGCTCTCTAGTTAAAAAAGTTTCGAGAATTAGAAATCGAGGTCGCAATTCCGACTCCGATACCGAATGTCAGCATACTGGAGCCACCATAGCTCATGAGTGGTAATGGAATTCCTACGATCGGGAGTAGGCCTGAAACCATCGCCATGTTGATAAAGGCATGCCAGAAAAATATCGACATGATTCCTATAATTAAAACGGAATCAAAAAATCTCTGGACCGAGGTTGCTAGCCATATCATGCGCATAAAGAAGACAAGATACAGGATCACTAAAAAGACCGAGCCAAAGAAACCATGTTCTTCGTTAAAAATAGCGAACACAAAGTCAGTATGATTTTCAGGAAGATAATTAAGAGAGGCTTGGGAAGAATTTTTGAATCCTTTACCAAAGAGGCGGCCAGATCCAATGGCAATCTCCGATTGAATGGCATTGTAACCAGATCCCTTCGCGTCTTCATAAGGGTCAATGAAGGTG
>CAMAYW010000142.1 GCA_945862475.1 Bacteriovorax stolpii | reverse complement strand
TCCTTAGTGAATTTATCTTGTTTTCTATATCGGAATCATTTTTTGCTTCAAAGCTTATGATGAGAGCTGGATTTTCCCAATGGGGGTCTAATTGAACTTTTAACCCCTCTTTTAAAAAATCTTGAGTAACTTCTTTTTGGATGTCAGAAAGAATTTTTTTTGTAGGATCTAAAAGATGTTCGAGCTTCTCAATAAGAACCTTCGCCTTTTCTTTAGGTCTAAGGTCCATCTCTTTAATTTCATCAATGTTAATCTTTAATAAAATCTCTTTTTGATTTAATTGGAATTTAATTTCTAGCTTCGACATGAGACTTCGAAACTGATGATTTGTTGTAAAGGTAAAATAGAATCCTGGGAGATCAATTTCTTCAGAAGTTTTTGCTTCAGTTATTAAAAGTGTTGATAGATTTTCTGCTAAAGATTCACCAAAGGCTTGCGCCTTTTCTTTTACAAGTTCACAGGCATTTGTGGTGCCGGCCATGTCCGAGATTATTTTGTAGGCCCTAAATGGCACTCCCGCCGTTTTCGCGGCCATGGCAACTCCCCAGGCCTCTCGATCAACGAGGCTTCCAATCCCCTTTAAAACTTGGGCCCTTTTGGGGTCTAGGAGACGCTCAAAACTTGTGAGGCAGTCCTTTCCTTCTGGAAGTGAGGGGAAGGATTTAAACTGGGGTTTTAAGTCGTTAATAAGATAAACACTTCTGACAGGAAAAAAATCACCAATTTTAAAGTCATCCGTCAGGGTTCCAGCAATTCCAAGGTTAATAACCTCTTTGAATGCATATTGTGGAAGGGTTAACGCTGTTTTAGTTGCCGCCTCAAAGGGGCCTTCGCCTGTGATCAGTAAAACCATGGTCTCGTTTTTATAGAGATCTGGTCTCAATTTGATTAAGTTAAATTTATCGATCGTGCCCTGGGCTTCACCGAGATGGGCCATTGTGATAAGATACATACCTGAACTTTGCTTGTAAGTGTGTTTATTGTCAATAATCTGTCGGAGGACAGGATGATCTCAAGGCGAAATTTTTTTCAAAACTCTGAATTGCCAACTGTCACTTTTGGGGGAGCTTCCCTTAGCGGAGAAGGCGGAGGTTATGGGTTCGGAGAAATGTCTGAGAAAGAGGCTGAGTCCTTAATTCATGCTGCCTTCGAGCATGGAATCTCCTTATTTGATACCGCACCTATTTATGGTTTCGGTCTTTCTGAGGAAAGACTTGGTCGCTATCTTCCGAAATCAGCTCAAGTTGTTTCTAAGTCTGGCGTTGATTGGCATGAATCTAAAAGAGTCAATATGTCGAATGCTCCAGAGGTTACAGAAAAAATGCTCCATCAAAGTTTAAAGCGCCTTCAAAGAGAGCAAATTGATTTCTATATGATTCACTGGCCCGATTCTCGCATCGATATCAGAGTTCCCCTTGAGGTACTGCGAAAGGCCCAGAAAGAGGGAAAAATTAAACATATCGGTTTATGTAATACTAATGTCATCGATCTTCAGCGAGCGAAAGAAATTTGTGAGATTGATGCTATTCAAAGTGAGCTCAACCTATTTAATCAGATGCCTTTTGATTCACTAGATGGTGAGTGGAAAGATAAGTTCAGTATGGGCTGGGGGACTTTTGATAAAGGTATTCTCACTGGGCGAGTGACTCCGGATAGGAAGTTTTCCCCAGATGATTGCAGGTCGTGGGCGCCATGGTGGAATAAGAAAGATGTTTTAGTGAAAATTGAAAAAACTCAGAAACTTAACCACATCCTTCAGGAATTTAATTTAACTCTTTCAGCTTTTTGTCTTCATTATAATATACAGTATTATGGAGTATCGACTTCTTTAGTTGGGTTTAAGAAGTTGTCAGACATTCTTGAGGTAGTCTCAAATTTACAGATAAACATTTCAAAAGAGAGAATAGAGGAGGTCCTGAGTTTATGGAATAAAACTCGTTCATAGGAAGTGATTATGAATGAACACGAAGTCTCCATCGGGCCCCTTATGAAGGCAGCTCGAAAGTTTAGAAAGTTCAATCAGTCCGACGTTGCTCACGCTATAGGTTGCTCTCAGAGTGCTCTCTCGAAAATGGAACATAATCTCCTTGTTCCTTCTGCCCCCCAGTGGTTCTTATTTGCTCGCTTTACAGCGATCCCACCCGAAACCCTAGAGACTGGATTCATTGATAGGCATTCAAAAGTTAAGTTCAATAGCGATCAGGTTTCTCTTGGATTTAAAATTCCAAAAAGATACAGATCGTTTAGATCTCAAAAAGTGAGAGAAATTTATCCTTTTCTTCAGTATCTAGAGAAAAAAATGACTCCGCCTCTGCATACTGAATACATGAATACTCTTAGTCTTGATCCTGAGTTTTTTATTGATTTTGATAATCTCATTAATTTTCAGCTCATCTTGGATACAGTGGATTATTTCATTAAACTTGGGAAAAATACGCATGAAGACATTAGAGAGATTGTTCAATTAGGACAGAACGAGGTTTATTGGGATCATTATGGAATTGAATGGAAAGCTCTGACGGATGTAAATACTGTGTTAAAAGAATTCGCCAAAGAGCAGGTCTTTTTTCAAACTGATTTTCAACTTAAAGTTGATATGACCTTAGATAAAACGACCATCAGTTATTATCCCGAGTATCACTTAAAACAGCTCTCCCCAAACATTAAAAGGGAGACGATTGATTTTTTAAATTCCTACAGAGAGGCAACTCTTGAAAACCTGATCCGAATGACTCTTGGAAAGAGTGTTCGATTTGAGCTAATGCCTCAGGTCAGCACATCATTATTTGGAGCAAGATTTCTATTAAAGACGGCCTAACTTTCGTGAGGAAGAGTCTTTTTGCGAGGTCTGTAATAAGTCCTTGGAGAGTATTCAGAAAAATCTGAAATCTTGGACATATAAATACAGGCGTACTTTTCAATCTGTCCTGCAAGTCGGCTTGGCTCCACCCCGGCCCTCATGGTTTCTCCCCAAAAGGGATTAAAATTTTTAGAGTGCTCGCGGATGAGTTTTCCAATCTTCTTATCAACTTTTTCGATTTTTTTAAATTGAGACTGAACTTTTTCCTTATCAGGTTTTTTTCCTTTCTCAATTTCTTTATCAAACAAATGATCCAGTTTTTGCTCAAGATCTATTTTTTCCGACATAAGTTTATTTATTTCTGATGAGAGTCCGAGACTTCTGTTAAGCCCATCAATCTCTGCAATGAGCTCATCAATTACGAGTGCCGTTCTCCAGTTACAAGTCTTTTTAATTTGTAAAACATCTCCGTAAATGTGATCCCCTAAATAAAGAATTTGCTCACCTGAAAGTCCTGAATTTTTTTGAATATTTTGTGCATTACCACCTTGATAAATTCCATCCTCTATTTTCCCATGATGATTTCTCATAAGACCTGACGTGGGATCAATTTGTAGGAGAGGCATTTTATCAGTGAAAAATCGTGGCTTACTAGCAGCTGTAATGACAAGATTGAAGAGCTCCGACCAGCTTTTATGCTCCTGAAGAAAGGGTGTGATGGCATAATCAAGAAGTAACTTTGAATACTCGTAGTCTGAATTCGTGATGACCCAAAGTTTCTTACCGTGTCTTTTGAATCTTTCCAAAGAATTGACAATCTCGGGGTCTTGAACAATATATTTTTTTACATTTTTTCGAACTTCACCCTTTAATGACCCATCCCTATGTGATGTGTCGAGGGCCTCAAGAATATCTTGTTCGATGGTCTTGTAATCCGCGAGATTAAGTTCAGGATGTTTATCCTTTAAGTCGACAATTTGCATGTAGAGAACACAATAAGCAATTGAGAATGTCGTATCAACAATAGAGAATCTCTCAGAATCATTCAGATCAATCACTAGACCTTGATAGATTTTCTGTTGTGTTTTGAAATCCATCTCAGAAATTCCATGATAGGCATGCTTCACTTTACTATAGGTAGAGAGTTTTAAAATATTTCCGTGGGGCTTATCTACCACAAGGCCTCGAATCGCGAGATTGAATTTAAATTTAAGCTCTCCCACAACTTTGGGGTAGTTCTTTAGCTCCATGAGCTTTTTCTGCATTTCTTTATAAGTAGTTTCTTCAAAGGCCTCTGAATCGTAGCGAACGAGGGTATAGTCCATATCAAATCCAATCGCCGCGATTTGCTTCATATTTAGAGTTCTATTGACGTAAATTCCCATGTTTACCTTCTGTTACGTAGTGGTTTAAGTGTCCACTTTTACTAACTTTCAGTCAAATAGAGAGATTTTACACAATGCATTATTTTCTTCAGTTATGGAAAGTGATTTGAGTTATAAATAATCCATGCGGATAAGGAGCATAAGATGAAACTTTTCTTGGGTTTAGTGGCGGTTGGCGCTCTTAGTTTTTCACAGATATCTTCGGCCAGAGTGATTTATGGTACAGATAATAGGCTTGAAGTCAGTGAAAGCTCTCCTTTACAGCAAAAATTAGCAAGCTCCGCTATCTCAATGGTTTCAAATTTAAGTATCACGCGGGATCCATCCAAACCAGGTGTTGTTCAGTTAGGACAAAATACTCTCAAAGATTGGCTAGAATCCATGGAAGATAATAAAATTCACAAAACCATTGGTTCTGTGGACCAGAATACAAAACTTACTTTTTGTGAAGGTGAGAGATTCGTTCATCAACCTAATCCTAGTACTTGTAGTGGATTTTTAATTGCTCCTGATCTCGTTGTGACTGCCGGGCACTGTGTGCAAGATGCGAATGCTTGTAGTGAGTACAGTTGGGTATTTGGATTTGAGTATAATTCCGCCTCAAAATCTGCAGGAAAAGATATTAAAGAGTCCGATGTTTATAAGTGTAAAAAAGTTATTTCAAGTGCCCTCAATATGCCTTTGGGCCTTGACTATGGGCTAATTCAACTCGATAGAAGAGTTGTTGGAAGAGAGCCTTTGGAGATTTCTTCTGAAAGTAAAATTCTCGATCAAACGGCACTTTTTATTATTGGATCTCCTTCAGGACTTCCTTTGAAAGTTGCAGGTGGTGCCAATGTGAGAAAAAACACTCATCCATATTTCTTTTCGGCAAATCTTGATAGCTTTCAGGGCAACTCTGGGTCGGGAGTTTTCAATGCCACATCAGGTATTATCGAGGGAATTCTTGTAAGAGGAGAGCAGGATTATGTTTTAAATAAAGAAAAGGGATGTGTAGAAGCGAAGAAATGCCTTGATCAATCTTGCCGAGGTGAAGATGTCACAAGATTAAGTGCCATTCCTGAAGTAGGGATTCAAGGTGCATTAATTCGTGCTGCAGAGGCCGGGAATATTTCTCATCTTGAAAAATTATTGGCCCTTAATGTGTGGATTGATTTTTATTCAAAAGATGGTCAGAGTGTTCTTCATAAAGCGATTCAGGCAAAAAAATTAAATTCAGTTAAATTCCTTATTTCAAAAGGAGCGGATGTGAATCTTCAAGATTCAAATGGAAATTCACCCCTTCACTTGTTGTCATCTGATGTTGGTAATTTAGAGATTATTAAGATTCTTTTAGAAAATAAGGCAAATTTCGAATTGAAAAACAATAACGGAGAGACTGCTCTTATGAAGGCGATAAGTGCAAACAACACGGAAGTCGTAAAACTTATCTCAGAACAAACTCCATCAGCGATCTAGTGCTTATGGTTGTGTGAGTTAGGAATTTTTCTCACAATAGTCAGAATCTCTGACACGAAGTCGGATTGGATTCTTGGCTGATTATGATTACAGTTCTCTTGTTCTGGAGGAAGAGAAGTCTTTCTTCCAAGAGCAGTTTCAATATTTCTCAGCACTGCTTCCTCATAAATCGGATAAATAGTGTCATCGTCATAACCTTTCATAATAGAGGATTGATAAGGTCTCCACCCAGGGAGAGTTGAGTTATTACAAGAACCACCCCTAAAAAGCCCCAAGGGCTGTAAACCGGCTTTAATTTTTTCCAATAAAGCTGAACCAAGGTTCTTTCCTGATGTAATAAGCTGCACTCTTGGTATTTGTCCCATCCAATGAACTTTGTCAGCATGTTTTGATCTTGCGACTGAGTCAGTTTCATAGGGGGGAGTATCTTTAAAGTAAACAACATTGGGACTTGAGACAGGATTATCGCAGTACACTTTTTGTTCTGATTCAGAGTAGTCGTATTCATCGGCGAGACCAAAAGTATGGAGCATTTCGTGAAACATGGTTTGGATAGGATAATCCATGGAGGCAATCGGAATATCACCACCGGCACCACCAGAGCCATTTGATGTAAAGGCGACAGAAAGATGAGCATTATGATTAGATTGAATCTTAAAAATGGAATCTCTATTGCAAGTGATAATTCTTGGAGCGTTTGGCATATCATTTTTGCAATTCATTGTTTCAGTTTCCATAGGGACAATCTCTATTTGAAGCAGTTCTCCCATACGACTAAAAGGTGGTTTTGTGACGAGATACTTTTTGAATTCTTCTGCCTTTGCAGTGGCCGCAGAGTCAGCAACAATAATAATTTTATAGGGCTTTGTTGTCTTAACTTCTTTACGAGGAGGATTAATTTCCGTTTTTCCAATAATACTAAGTTTTGCCAAAAC
>CAMAYW010000141.1 GCA_945862475.1 Bacteriovorax stolpii | reverse complement strand
TGAAAACCTTGATATAAAGTACCCAGATCATAGCATTGACTTCCTGAGGATACCCCAAGGGATCTTTTTCCAACAAGAATTCCTGGACTACCACTGAGAGTGCCATCTAGATCTCGAATACCTGTCGATCCAGTTAACTCGAGTGATTTAACATCTGAATCAGGAGGCATATAAGCTTTATGGACTGGAATTGGTGAGAAGCTCACCCTCTTACTTTGATTCACAACTTTATCAAATCCAGCGATGGTTCCAATGGGAACGGGAGTAACCTCTAAATTTCCAGCAAACATTTTCTGTGTTGGGAACTGATGAAAATCAACCCCATTTAATTCAAATGGCCCATCATAAATAACAACTCCCGCATTTAAATTCCTGTCTTGACGATTGTTTTGAATCGCTTGATTTTGATCATAGGCAGTGAACTGATGGCTTCTTCCAATAATAAGCGCATTTTTAATAATTTGGTTAAAGGCCAGCCAATAGTGCCACCCGTTGTCCGCAGATATTCCTCCATCAAAGGCGGCAGTAGTCCCTCTATAGTAAAATCCAGTTAATTTATTTTTGAAAGCAGTCAAATTTTTAAATACAGGAGGAATGGGTGGATTGTAGGCAGCACTATTCAGGAAACGATCATTGGGATTATTTGGGTTATTTGTGAGATCTCCAGTGGGCGCCCCATCCCAAGTAAAACCAACAAGAGAAGAGTGAGCAACGTTTTTTTCGAACAAAGTCGTATTGGTCCATACTGGATTTGCGATGACTTGATTTTGTTGATTTCGAATTTCTGTTTCAAAGGCCATCCAAAAACCACTTCCGACAGAACCTGACGCCACATTATTTTTGATCGTATTTTGAGGATGGCTGATCCAATAGACAGAAACATTGGGAAAGCGTCCCTGACTTTCACTCCCATAAAAACTATCTGATTGAAGAAGTCTTTTGTTGTAATGGGGGAACTTCGCATGAATACCAAGATTATTTGAGATGAGATTATTTGTTTCAACTCCATCCTCAAGAAAAAAACCGTGGCCCTTGAAATCATAACAAACATTATTAGTCACACTGACATCAGTTGTACGGTGGATGTTTATACATCGTTGAAAGCTTCTATGAACGGATGAATTTGAAATAAACTGACCTGCTCCATTTCCTACCCAATGCCAGTGAAATGGGTAGCGTGCCATGATCCCTGCTTGCCCCATTTTAAAAAATTCGACGCTATCGACGTAGGCCTTTCCTCCACTCATGATCATAAGGTGCCCTCCAAGCTCATCTTGAAGGCTTGAGGAGTTCCCAATAGTGCCAGAACTCTCATCTCCTCGAATCACAATATTTCGAGTCAAGTTAGCAACCTCAGCTCGAGGATCAAAAATGCGTGCTCCATTGTATTGAGTGATATAGGTTTCTTTTTGTCCGAGGTGCCTGTATTGGAGAGTTCCATTTAAAGTTAAGGTATTGCCATTTATGGCCGTTATTTTAAAGGCCTCTGCCTCTTGTGGATTATATGAACTTGGGCCAATAACGATTTCATCACCGACGCTCCATGAGGGCTGACTTACCCTAAGGGATTGCTGGTTTTGAGGAGTCGTTAAGCCTGGGAAATCAACTTGAATCGTATTTTGGCCAGGGAACGCCGTTTGAGCGAGTCTGGTCCAAATGGCATTTTTAGTTAGTCCATTAAGAATGAGTTTGCCCCCATTATTCACAAGGATGGCCCTATAGGCAGAAGTTCCCCTTGGGTCAGAAAGACCTGGCTTCAAACTCAAAATTAGTTTTTTATGATAACGAAAATTTTGAGTTCCACACTGAAAGAAACCGTTTACGTAGATGACTCTTGCTTTAATTTCGGCCACAGAAGCCGCAACTTGTGAGTCGCAATGAAGCTCTCCATTGATAATTAATTGATCCATTTCAACACTTTGGTCAATGTGGGCGATTTCATCAGCATGAATGTAAACAATCTTTGAGGAAGCCGTTCCTGGTGTTGCTGCCACAATCGTTGAAAGTGGAACAGAGTGAAGGGGATCAAAATCAACTTCATGTGGAGATAGTCTTGCCACCATATTTTGAAAAATAATGGTGGAGATCATTAGAAGCGATAGAGAAAATAGGACAATAAAAATCTTTAAATGTCTCATCAAAGATTTTATCGGTATTTATGACTATTTGATTAAGGTTTAGGGAGGAGGGATTTCATATAAAATCCAATGGCTTTTCTCCCCTTAGTGGTTTCAACTATTAAGCGTACTTTCCAATCCATTTCCTGAACTTCACAGGCGGGAATATAGAACTCCCCCCTGTATAGATTATCCCTAACTTGGTAGAGCTTAGGGCGAATATAACCCATATTGAGGGTAACACCTTCAAAATCCAGTTCTAAAGGAGGGGATTTTAAGGGGGTTAGTAATTTCACATAAACGTTAAAATCTTTTTCGGGAACAATCGGAAGGGGAGAGAGGCTCACCTCATAATCTAAAACCTTACAAGGGGTTTTGGAAAGATCGCATGAGTTATTTTCATCTAATACCTCTACCTCACTTTCTCTACGTTTTTGAGCAAATGTTGCAGAAAGCTTAGAGACATTTTTTGAAACATCTATCAATTCTTCGACAGAGGTATCAAATTTTAAGGATTGTACCCACTCACCCTTTTCATTAATAACAAAGATATCTGAGGTATGGTCAATGATCATGTCATCTGGTGTTTCGCCCGTGAAAATTCTAAATGTAGCTCCAAATTTTGCCATGATGGTTTTTAATTCACTTTCAGTGGCGTGACCGGCATAAAAATTTTTTGGATAATTTTCAAAATATTTTTTTAAATGATTGATAGAGTCTCTTTTGGTGTCTACTGAAATAAACAGAACCTCAATTTTACTTTGTTCTTCTTTAGAAAGTGAAAGGACCATCTTGTTTAGTCGAGAGAGAGTCGTTGGACAAACTTCAGGACAATGAGTAAACCCAAAAAACAGAAAAAGAACTTTTCCTTGATGAGCAAGTGTATGGAATCTTCCCTGAGTGGTTTCTACCGCGAAGTCCCCACCAGAAGGTGTGATTAATTCGACAGTGTTTTTTTGACATCCAGAGACAATAAGAAGGAGGAAAAGAAAAATGAAGAGTTTCATGTCATCATTCTAAACAATTTAATGCAGAGTGAGTATTATTTTTCTTAACTTAATCTTAACGGTACAAAAGTTGGGGCGTTTGCAAAAATCTTCGCATCGGAGATTTTATGCAGTACGTTTTGTTCGCTCTTCTTTCTTTTGGTGTTTTTGCTCAGGATTTACAACCCGAAAAAGTGGAATTGACTTTTAAAGATGGTATTACTTTTCGAGCACAAAATGATCTGTTGATGCGATTAAGGTTTCGTATTCAAAATAGATTTTCTGCTACCACCAAAGATACCGATAGTGCAGACCTTAAGAATGCTGAATTTTCACTACGACGAATGCGTTTACGGTTTGATGGCCATGCTCTAGATCCACGACTCCTTTATAGAGTTCAACTTTCTTTCACTCGAGCAGATCAAGACTGGGATAATGCAGAGGTCCCAAATATACTGAGAGATGCAGTCGTGGGTTGGCGATGGAACGAAAACCACACTCTTTGGGCGGGACTTGCGAAACTTCCTGGAAATCGACAAAGGGTTATTTCCTCTAGTGCCCAACAATTTGTGGATCGATCTTTAGTCAATGCAACGTTCAATATTGACCGTGACATTGGTCTTCAACACTACTCAAAATTTGGAAGTGAAAAACCAATTTGGTTAAAATTCGCCGTTTCAAACGGTGAAGGAAGAAATCAGATTAATAAAAATGCCTCCATGGCAACGACTGCAAGACTTGAATGGTACCCTTTGGGTTCTTTTCATGATGATGGGGATAATTTTGAAGCAGATCTTTATCGAGAACCAAATCCTAAACTAGGACTTGCCCTCGTGACCTCAGCGAATCAAAAATCAGCGAGAACGGGAGGACAAACAGGGAAAGACATGGGGGATGGGGAGTTTCGCTCAATGGAGTCGAGATTCTTTGATCTCGTCTTTAAATACAGAGGATATTCATTTTCATCTGAATATGCCAAACGAACTGTAGGGAATCCTGTGATTACAAATAAATTGTTTGTTTTTGAAGGTGAGGGTTACAATCTTCAGACGGGATACTTATTAGAGTCTAACTGGGAGCCAAGTCTACGTTTTTCACTCATTAGACCAAGCTCATATATTGATGAAGTAACACCTGAAGTTAGGCAATATACCGCAGGCCTTTCTAGGTATATAAAAAACCATGTCGTTAAAATTCAAACTGATTTAACCTACAATGAACAATACGCATATTCGAGTACCTCATACATAGGATCATGGCAGTGGAGAGTTCAGTTTGAGGTGGGGATTTAGCGCTGATGACAAATTTTAATTAAGAAATTCTTTCAGCCTTAATGTTTTTGAGACTGGGCTTGATCTTCTTTCTTCTCTTGCTCTTAAAGTATCAAGTCCTGGTCTTACCAAAATTTCATAGGTTTTAAGTTTCTCTTCACGACCAATATAATGCTCGCCACCTTCGGATTTTTTCTTATCATTCAAAAACATTTTTTCAAAATATAATTCTTTTGTAAGAACACTTGGTTGATTTCCAAAATCAAAGTCGTAGATTTCTCCATCAAGCTCCAGCACAACATGATGATACCAATTACTTTCCCCTGGAAGCTGTCTTATTCCATCTTGAGAAGAGTTTGGATTAAGTCTTCCTGCTTCTCTCGCGAATTCAGCATTAATAAGGCCAAAGAGTGAAAACCCTTTGTTCGTAATTTCTAATATATTCGCGTTGTAGAGGTTTAAGCCTTTTGCTTCAGATCTTCTTAAAAATTCAAGGATATTTGAACCGCATTGGTTTTGAATGTAGTGCTTTTTAAAATCACTTTTGAATAACTTTTCAAGCTCAGGATTTCTTCCAGCAAATCCATTTAACGAAAAGATGAAAAATATAATGAATAATGAAAGTTTCATGGTAGATACCTTTTCTTTTCATTTTAGTTACTTATTACCACCCTTAAAATGCTTTTCTCCTTACCCTTTCTTTTTTACAGAGGTACGTCTCTATCAAAAATCAAAGTTTTTCATGATTTGATTAGCTATGGGATTATCAATTTTCCTTCTTCCGGTCACCAACCATATTTCCTCTGTTAATTCAGGGACTTTTTTTAAGATATGTAGCTGATCACTTTTAACATAATTGACGATGGCCTCTTCCATGATTGGTATAATTCCATTCCCTGAAATTGCCATATTTTTTTGAACCATAGTGTCCTGCACCTCTCCAACCAGATGATATCTTATTTTGTTTTGCTCGAAATAATGTTCAAGTTTGTGTCTTAGAACTGATTGTGTTGTTGGAAGGACAAAGGGTTTTCCTGAAAAACTAGAAAGCGGTTTTCCCTTTAGGTGCAAATACTCTTTTGATGCCGCAAATACGATATTTGATTTTAAGGCCCTCTTAGAGAGCATCATGGTTTTATCATTAATTATTGGAGGATTGTTTAGGATCGCCAAATCTAAACGATGTGAGGCGACTCCAAGGGTCATTTCTTCAAGACTTCCATTGTAAATGGAAATCATGGCATCAAAATGATCATAGATATATGTACTAAGTTTTGAGATAAGGTTTTTTGCAACAGAATCTTGAACTCCTATTTGTATTTTGACGTCACCATAAACTTGATCATTAAGTGTTCCCAAAAGTTCTGATCCTAGATTAAATATTTGTTTTGAATACTCGTAGACTAGTCTTCCGGTGTCCGTAAGAAAGAGTTGCTTGTTCTTTCGCACAAATAATTTTTTTTGTAGTTTTTCCTCAAGTTGTTTAAGTTGCATACTTGCTGCGGGTGTTCCAATTCGTAATTTCTCTGCAGCTTTTGTTACAGACTCCATTTCAACAATAGTTTTAAAACAAAGAAGCTGGTTGTAATTTAAATCAATATTCATCTCGAAACCCTTTTAAGGATCGTTCACTTTTATTGAACGATGTATTCAATATATTGAAATTTACTTGAATCGAGTTGTCATCTAGAATCACAAAAAATCCAAAGAGGGTATATGAATAGTCTATTAAAAAGTATCTATCTTCCCTTCTGTCTCTTACTACTTGCTGTCGCAATTTATAGCAAATACTTAGAATTAAGAAAGGATGATAATTGGGGAACCCTCAAGAGTTTTGCAGTGGGGAACTAAATGGTACATCTTAACGATCCTAATGAAGCTTTTGACCGAAAGCACTTCTGGCTTTGGCTGGTTTCTGCCTTTAAGGTTGGTCTTATTAACTCTGCGGGATTTCTGGCCACTGGAAAATTTGTTTCGCATGTTACGGGTTTTGGAACACAGATGGGTATTGCTTTCGGGCATGAGGGTTATTTCTTTACTCTTGAGCTTCTCACAATTCCATTTTCGTTCATCATGGGTGGTGTGATTACATCTTTTATTCTTGATAGACATTTATTAGACAAAACATCCCCGCCTCCGTACTACATCGTTCAGGGTTTAATTACTTTTTCTATTGGTATTGTTATTTTAATAGGTGAGTACGAATTCACTGAAAATCTTAAACCATTTGATATCGATGAAAAATATG
>CAMAYW010000140.1 GCA_945862475.1 Bacteriovorax stolpii | reverse complement strand
CTTGGTGGGGAAGACTTTGACTATAGAATCATTAATTGGATGGCCGAAGAATTTAAAAAAGAAACGAGCATTGATCTTAAAAATGATAAAATGGCGCTTCAGCGTCTTAAAGAGGCTGCAGAGAAAGCTAAGCATGAGCTCTCTTCTGTGACTCAAACGGATATCAACCTTCCATTCATCACAATGGACGCAACTGGACCGAAACATTTAAACCTTAATCTTTCGAGAGCAAAATTTGAGTCACTTATTGGGGATCTCATTGATAAATTAGTTGCTCCTTGTAAAACAGCGATCAAAGATTCTGGATTAGCGTTAAATGAAATCCAAGATGTTATTCTTGTTGGTGGTGCAACTCGTACTCCAATTGTTCAACAAAAAGTGAAAGAAATTTTTGGAAAAGAACCACACAAAGGTGTGAACCCGGATGAAGTTGTGGCCGCTGGTGCTGCGATTCAAGGTGGTGTTCTTGGTGGAGATGTTAAGGATGTTCTTCTCTTAGATGTAACTCCACTCTCTCTAGGGATCGAAACACTTGGTGGTGTATTTACAAAAATTATTGAAAAAAACACAACGATTCCAACTAAGAAATCACAAGTTTTCTCTACTGCTGTCGATAATCAACCTGCAGTTTCTATCCACGTTCAGCAAGGTGAGCGCGAGTTCTCGGCTGATAACAAAACTCTTGGTCGCTTTGATTTAACAGGTATTACACCTGCTCCACGTGGTGTTCCACAAATTGAAGTAACTTTTGATATCGATGCAAACGGAATTGTGCATGTCACTTCAACAGATAAAGCCACTGGTAAATCTCAAAATATCGTGATCACTTCTAATTCTGGTCTTTCTGAAGATGAAATTAAAAGAATGGTCGCTGACGCTGAGAAGAATCGTGATGCGGACAAAAAGCGTCGTGAAGTGGTCGATGCAAGAAATAATCTTGATAGCCTTGTCTTTGCTTCAGAAAAAGCAATTAAAGATGCAGGTGATAAAGTTCCAGCTGATAAAAAAGCTGAGATTGAAGGAGCAATTAGTGAAGCAAAAACAAAACTCACTTCAGAGTCTTTGGACGAAATTAAAGCAGCGACTGAAAGATTACAAAACGTCGCTCACAGCCTTGCCCAGTTCATGTATCAAGGAACCGGAACTGATTCCGGTGCTGGTGCCGGTAAAGAGGCCGGATCACAAGAGCAGTCATCCGGTAAAAAAGAAGACGGAGATGATGTGGTAGATGCTGATTACAAAGAAGTTTAATAATTAAAAAAATGGTTTATCACTGGGCCCCTTAGCAATAAGGGGCCTTGTTTATGGTGGATAAAAAAATTATGAGTGATAAAAGAGATTATTACGAAATCCTTGGTATTGGTAAAACGGCAACGAAGGATGAAATTAAAAAGGCGTATCGAAAACTAGCGATGCAATTTCACCCGGATAAAAATCCAGGCAACAAAGAAGCTGAAGCAAAATTTAAGGAAGCTTCTCATGCCGCTGATATTCTTATGGATGATCAAAAGCGTGCTATGTACGATCGTATGGGCCACGCAGCTGAACAGGGTGGCATGGGCGGAGGCGGAGGATTCCAGGGTGGATTCTCAGGTGACTTTGGAGATTTAGGAGACATCTTTGGTGATATCTTTGGAGATATCCTGGGTGGTCAACGCGGAAGAGCTGGAGGCGGTCGTCGTCGTTCAAGAGCGCAAGCTGGTGATGATCTTCAAACCGAAATGTTTGTAACTTTTGAAGAGGCTGCTTTTGGAATAGAAAAAGAAATTCAAATTAATAGATCAGTGGCGTGTGAACCATGCCATGGAACTGGTGCCAAAAAAGGTTCAGGGCCTACAACGTGTGATATGTGCCAGGGTCATGGTGAAGTAAGACGCCAGCAGGGCTTTTTTACCATCGCGCAGCCTTGTCCAAAGTGTCACGGAACTGGTCAAATCATTAAAGATGCCTGTGAAACTTGTAGCGGAAGAGGCAGAAGTAAAAAACGCGAAAAATTAAGTGTAAAAGTTCCTGCTGGTATTGATGAAGGTCAGCGCTTAAAGCTATCCGGCCAAGGAGATGCGGGAGTCAATGGTGGGCCCTCGGGTGATCTCTATGTCATGATTCATCTTGAGCCCCATGAGTTTTTTAAACGAGATGATTATGATGTCCATTGTGATGTTCCCATAAGTTTTTCGCAAGCAGCTCTTGGGACTGAGGTTGAAGTACCAACCCTCGGTGGAAGAGTTTCGATGAAAATTCCTGAAGGAACTCAATCTGGTCAGAAAATGAAACTCCGTAACAAGGGTATTACTAAACTAGGAGGCTATGGTTTTGGTGATCAAATTATTACTATTCACGTTGAAACGCCGACAAAACTTAGCAAAGAGCAGCGAGAAATATTCACTCGTCTCGCCGAGTTGGAACAAAATACTTCTAACCCTATGACGAAAGGGTTTTTTGAACGAGTTCGAGAATTATTTCAATAATACCTTAGTGGTTGGGGCAATCTTGCCCTGACCATTTAAGAGAGACTTTTTTTTCTTCCAGAGTTAAAATCCTAGCATTAATTATTTCATTAAGGGTCTTATGCGCATCCTGTTTTGCTTTTTATTGATCATGACTTCTTGTTCTTATTTTAAGACGTCACCAAAAATAGATGAATCAAAAATTTCACCAACAGTGAAATTGAAACTTGATGAGGCTAGAGATCTCATAAAGCAAAATAAACCCAAAATCGCCATTTCAAAATTAGCAGAACTTGATGACAACAAAATATCTCCACTAGAAAAAGCCCTTAAGTACAATTTAAAGGGAGTGACACTTTTTAATATGGGAGAGATAGAAAAATCGATTCTGAATTTTGAAGTTTCTGAAAAATATGCGCCTGATGAAACTCAACTTTATGGCCAAGTCCAACTTAACATGGCGAGCGGTCATTTTAAATTAAATCAATTCAATGAACTCAAAGAGAAACTAGGTAAGATAGACAAGCGACTTCTGTCTCCTTCGGAGATCAAAAAATACTCTCAACTAAGTCTTGCTTATGCAGAGAAAGTTCAAAATCATAAGATGATCGTCGCTTCGACCATTATGCTACTTAACGAAGCGAAGTCTATATCGGAAGTACAAAATTCTAATCTTTATGATGGATTGAAGGATGCTTTTTCAAAACTCTCTCAAAGTTCAAAAATTGAGCTGATGGAAGAATTTAATAACTCTGGAAATCTTGCAGTCGCGCAGCTAGCTCAGCTTGAGGCAGAAGAGAGATATCTATCAGGTGATAAGAGTGGGGCGCAAGATGTTCTCTCTTGGTTAAAATCTGAGTTCGGTAATCAGAATGAAGTAAAAAAATTCATGAAAGAATTTGAACTCCGTTTAGAAAACTCTTCTAGGATTAGTATTCATGATATCGGCTTGGTTTTACCATTATCGGGTGATAAGGCAAGTTTTGGTCAAAAAGCCCTAAGTGGTGTCGATACCGGTTTAAAAGTTTTAGGGATTAACGAGAAAGTAAAAATTCACACCAAGGATTCTGTCGATTCTCCAGCTCAGGCGGCGCAAGCCGTTTTAGATCTTATTCGAGAGGAAAAAGTCTCCTTTATTATTGGTGGTCTTTTCCCTGAAAGTGCTAAGGCAGAATATCTTGAGGCGAGAAAGTACGGTGTACTCTATATTTCACTTTCGCAGATAAATCTTCCTAAAGAGGAAAAAAACCATCACCTCATTGAAATTCAGGGATCGATTGAATCTCAGGTCGAGGCACTTCTTTCTGATGAAATGATCAATAAATTTGGCTCAAGGATAGGGGTGATTTTCCCAGAAAATGAAGCAGGGAAATCTTATTTGGATGAAATCTGGAGAAAGGCACAACAGAAGAATCTAGAGATTACCTCTGTTGCAAGTTTTCCAAAAAATACCCATGATTACAGAGATACTGCACAGCTCTTTCTTGGGCTCAAATACCCTAGAGAGAGAGCTGAGGAATTAAAAATTTTAGATGACGTTTACTCTCATGAGAAAAGTACGATTAGAAGAGTTCAGACACTATCGCCGGTTCTCGATTTTGATTGGGTTTTTCTAGCGACTTATCCACATGAGGCAACTCAATTAATCCCAACTCTTGGTTATTATGATGCGAATAGAATAAAAATAGTTGGTGGTCCTAGTTGGGTTTCAAAGTCTCTCGTAAAAGAGCAGAAAAATCTCGGAACATTATATTTCGTGGGTGATGATCCGAAGGATATAAATCAGCAAATGCTGACCAAGTATCAAGAAATCTATCATCGTCCGGCCAGCCTTATTGAAATTATCTCACTTGATGCCATAAAAATTGGCGCAGAAACGTTGCAGATTGCCGGTGAGGTAAGAAACCGTGATGAGTATGATCAGAAATTGAAATCGAAGGCGAAACTCAAGGGACTATCTACTGAGTGGGATTATAAAGAAGGTATTTGGCTAAAGCGTATGAATGCTCTTGCAATTACGAGAGGGGAAATAGTGAAGTTATTTAATGGCGAGGAGATCAGGAATTAGTTTGGGTACTTTAAATAGTAAACTTGCTCAAAGTTTCTTCCAAAATCTTCCAGATCAAGTCCATAGCCAATAATAAATTGATCGTCGATTTTTTTACCTGTTAGGTCTGGTTGGATGTTAACGGCCCTTTTGTAAGGCTTATCAAAAAGGGTCACCACTTCGAGAGATCTTGGAGATGCCAGCTGGATTCTCTTTTTAAGAAAACTAAGTGCTCTACCTGTATCGACTATTTCTTCCACAATGACGACATTCCGGTCCATCACATTAGTCGTAAAGTCCTTACTGATCGTAATTGTTCCGTGATTTTCCTTGCTACGCCCAACGGCTTGGAGTTTAACGAAGTCAACATACACTTTTACTCCTTTAATTTCTCTCACAAGGTCGGCAAGAAAGACCATACTCCCCTTTAAAACACCAATGAGGACCAAATCCTGGCCTTGATATTTCTGGGATAAGGTATTTCCCAGGGCCTCAACAATGCCCTTAATTTCTTTCGAATCGATATAGTTCACAAATTGATTTGAAACAAAACTAGAGGGGAATTTATTTTTTTCATCCATCATAAGGGATCCTTCGTTAGAAACGTAATCATACTGTCAGGAAGGTTGAGAAGCAATTTCAACATAGTCGATTGGATTACTCGGAAAAAGAAAACTGTTTAAATTCTTGTCCATAACGGGGCTCAATGATAAATTTTAAGCATACTTTTTAGTCCTGTGAATGATCTCACCTTGTGGAAGAGCAGGTTTTTAAAGGATTCCGAGAAAAATTTAGTAGTGATTTAAAGGATATTTATGTTTAAAAAGATGCTTGATTGGTTCTCAAATGATTTGGCGATTGACCTTGGAACGGCCAATACTCTGGTTTATGCAAAAGACAGAGGTATCATAGTCAATGAACCCTCTGTGGTTGCGGTTCACCAAGGATTCAGAGGGGAGCAAAAGGTTCTTGCAGTAGGAAAAGAAGCGAAAGAAATGCTTGGAAGAACTCCGGGTTCTATCAAAGCGATTCGCCCTATGAAAGATGGGGTTATTGCTGACTTTGAAGTGACTCAAGCGATGCTGAAATACTTTATTCAAAAATCTCTTAATGGTTCAAAGCTTATCAAGCCGAGAATTATTATTTGTATTCCTTTTGGGATCACACAGGTTGAAAAAAGAGCTGTGAAAGAATCTGCGGAGCAAGCAGGAGCAAGAGAAGTTTATTTGATTGAAGAACCAATGGCTGCTGCTATTGGAGCAGGTCTTCCAATTACTGATCCATCGGGAAATATGATCGTCGATATTGGTGGTGGAACAACAGAAGTTGCCGTTATTTCTCTCGGTGGTATTGTTTATTCAAAATCAGTCAGAGTTGCCGGAGATAAGTTTGATGAAGCGATTGTTTCTTATATAAAGAAAAAATACTCTCTTCTCATTGGAGAGAGAACGGCTGAAATGATTAAGATGTCGATTGGTAATGCCTATCCGTTTGACGATGAAGTCAAAACATATGAAGTCAAAGGCCGAGATCTTATCGCCGGAGCTCCAAAGACTATTGAAGTCACTTCAGATGAAATTAGAGAAGCACTTGCTGATCCTATATCTGAAGTCGTTGAAGCGATAAAAATTTCTCTTGAAAAAACTCCGCCTGAGCTAGCAGCTGATATTGTTGATAATGGTATCATTCTCGCTGGTGGTGGATCACTTCTGGCAAATCTTGATATCTTGATTAAAGAAAAAACTGGTCTTCCTGTTTCATTAGCAGAGGATCCTTTAACTTGTGTGGTTCGCGGATGTGGAATGGCGCTAGAGTCATTAACACTCCTTCGTCAGGTGACAACCCTAAGTTAATATGTCAGAAATATTTTTTAGCCAACAGAACCTACCTGAGACAATAAGTAAATTGTCTCAGGTGGTTCAATCAAAGTCTGCTCTGACTCTCTGGTTAAAAGGTAAAAAAGAAAAATATAATTTCAAGGCCCTAAGATTCGATAAAGAGAAACTGGAAATTACTCTCGATAATAGTTCACAATTATTTGAAGAAAAATCGACTGTATTATGTAGTTTCGAACTTATGGGAGTTAGTTTCTTCTCTGAAATTATCTATACCTCCTCTCAAAGCTACA
>CAMAYW010000139.1 GCA_945862475.1 Bacteriovorax stolpii | reverse complement strand
ATTTAAATATTGTTCGTAAGAAAGGACAAAACATATCAATATCAAGCGATAAAAATATCATCTTTATTGCTGGTATGGGGGGGAAAGAAATAGGTGAAATCATATCTTCACTCATTTCTCAAATTGATCATTCTTCGAAGATCGTTATATCTCCACATAAAAATATTCTTGAGCTGAGATCCCTTCTTTATTCCAAATCCGTTTCCTTAGTTGAAGAGATTTTAGTTTTAGAAAATCATCAATTTTACCAAGTCTTGGTCTTGAGACCTGATCACTTAGATGATCGTCGAAGAGTTTCACCTTTTGGTGAAGATATCTGGAGAGGATCCTTGGGAATTTCTTATCGAGATCATCTTTTAAAACATTTTTCTGCCCATAGGGGCGATCTCTCCCAAGAATTTGTTAAGTACCTGAACTCCCTTGTTTTTTGAGTAATCATCTAAATAATTTGTATGCTATAATCAAAGTATGGAAGGTAAACTTTTGTTTTACTATTTTGGCGATGATGAAGCTTATTTCAGAGCGATCGTCGGAGAATTCAAACGTCACACAAAGTTCGTTATTGATTTTCAACGTTTTTATGAGTCAGATGAAAAAAAAATTCAATCGCTCTTTTTAAAAGTTTATAAAAATAAAGCCGCCTGCGTTTTTATTGATCTCTCTAAAAATTCCCAAGACTACATTCACCTTGCCAGGATTCTTGCCCGCGCAAACATGGAGCATAATCCAGTCCTAGTTGGATTAGTAGACTACCTCTCGCCACCAGAGGTCTTAAAAGAGAGTCTTATCACGGGTATTAATCTTGCGTACATCAAGAGTCCAGAAACATTTGATGTCGTTTTTGGTGTCTCAAAAATCATTTCACCGACAGAGATTGCTGAACATGGGTTTGCAAATGCAGATCTCAAAGATGACTTTGAAGCAGGATTACCTGTTAAGATTGGATTCATCTATGAAACGGGTCTTCATATTGAAACTGATTATCCATTAAAAGATGGTGATCAAATTAGAATGAACCATCATTGGACTAAAAAAAAGGTTGTTCCTTCAAGAGAATTTTTTATTCAAAAAGTTTCGCCTAAAAATCTTTTTTATCATTTTAAACTTTCGGCAGATGCTGAATTCCATTTTATGGATCAATATCTTCCTCCTGACGGAGTTGCGCCTAAAGATGTTGAAGAAAGAAAAGAGTATCGTTTACATCAAGTTAAGCATCATAAAAAGATGCTCGCTAATTGGCTTTCATCAAATACAACTTTGTCACTTGAGAAAAAGGCAAAAGTTCTCATTGTTGATCCTGAGTTTCATTTCTATCATGATCAGCCAAGAACAGATAAAAATGCTTATACCATCCGTTGCATTCCGTTTCTTAAAGACATCAATTTTGAATTAGATCGACTCGAGCCTCAGGTAATCGCTTACTCACTGGATAAGCCGGATGCAAAAGAATCAAAAAATACCGTCGATCAACTTAAAACACTAACTCAAACCTTAAACGAAAGATATCAGGATAAAAGTCCATTTGTGATCGTTTTTAATTCAAAAATTCCATCAAAAGAAGTGAAGGAAACATTTAATTATACAAATATTATGACAACTGAGAGTGAAATTTCAGTTGAGTTACTTGTAAGGATGGCGGAGATCTTTGATAAAAAGCTTGAGCAGGGTCTTGCAAAAACGAAATCTAATATTCCGAAAATTTTTCTAAGAAAAACTCATAATGCATCTATTGCAGAAATCACGTTTAATGTTACTCTGACGAAAATCTCAGAAATAGATATGGTCTTTCAAACAGAAGCACCTCTTCCAATTGGCTCAAATATTCATTTCACAACACCGATTGAAATGTTTGTGAATGTTCAACCTTCAAAAGGTCAAAGTAAGGCACCAGAGTTTTATGGCCTCATTCACTCTGTTGGAGAGGAGGACAAAAAACAACTCAGACGTTTTGTTAATTCTGTTTTCTTTAGAGATCATGATGCGCAACTCCAGGCAGAAACCGACGAGTATCTTAAACTTAATGTAGCGAAAAAAGTTGAAAGAGAAGAGGCGGCCAAGAAGGCCTTAGAAGAGGCCCAAAAAGCCGCAGCAGGGGATGGAGAGAAGGAATCAAAACCTCAAGCAGCTCCAGCTCCAACTAAGGACGAGGCGCAGAAGCCTTCTGAGGCCATCCCTAACGCAGAAACTCCTCCCAAGAATACTTAGCCCTTCACTTGTCATCTGACCATTGAAGAATTATGTTTAATCCATGAGACTTTTGAAAATTATAATCGTTTTATTCTCCATCTATTTCATTAAGAGATTCATTGAAATGTATCGGGTGATGAAAAAAATCCAAAATGAACACCAAAATGAAAAAAAACAACCAATGAATTCAGGAAATAGATCACGTACAATTGATGCTGATTTTAAAGTCGTCGACTAAATTTTTCTAATCAATTTTTTAAGTTCACTGATAGACTCATGTTCGTTTCTAAAACTAAAAGCAATTAACTTTTCCCAGACTTTCGTTACGGCCTGATCATTTAAATTTCTTATTAACTCTGATGAATCCTCTAAGCTAATGGTGGAAAGCTTTACTCCCCTGGTATTCATCTTTGAGTAAAAAAGTTGCCAAATTTCCTGATAAACAGAATCAGCTTGTCTTCTGTTTTTTATATGCTGAAAAAACATATAAAGAAGCATGAAGACTACCAGAGAAAATGGGATGATTGAAAAAAGCCATTCTCTTTTTATTTTAAAGCGCTTAAGCCAACTTGATTGAGAATGATAGTCCATATTCTCAAGCCAACTATAAAATAAGAAATCCCATTGTCTAAACCATAACTTCAACTCACTCATGAACCTAGGAACTCTGAATAAACTATTTCCACTAAGTAAGTTATTTCCTACAGACTCCATATAAAGGGCGCCCCCAAGATCTAATCTTTCAGGCGCAACCCAATCAGTGGGATCAATTCTAGACCATTTTCCATTCTCGAAGGCCTCAACCCAAACATGGGCATCATTTTGAGTGATAAGATAATAATTCGCAAAACGATTGTAACTCCCGCCCATGAAACCAGATACGAGTCTCGCCGGAATTCCCTTAATTCTTAAAATGATTGCCGTAGCAGATGCATAATGTGAACAAAATCCTTTCTTCGTTTCAAAAAATGAAAGTAAGTGAGGCGAGATTCCAGGAGACATTGAATAAACGAACCCCTGGTTTTGGAAATAAGATTTTATGGAGCTTTCTAATTCTTTTATACTTGAACCATTAAACATCGATGAAATTCTTGCTTTTGTTTTTTTGGGAAGAGTGACATTTAAATAATGTGAGTGCACCTCTTTCTGGTCAATATTGCCGAATAACTCACTTATGGATTCATAGCGATTTACCCAACCCCAACTTTGCTGTGGAAAAGTCTTTCTTCCTCCCTCTGAATGGAAGAAATGATCACCAAAAGTGACGGATTTAGGAGTATCGAGTGAAATAAAATAATCTAACTTCGTCGACAATCGAAAAGATTGTTTAACTTCGTTATTGGCGAGAATGATATTTTCTTTCGGAATAAAAGTTTCTTGAGCGTCTTCTTTATCTGAAGCCGTTTCTTTCCAATTCCAACCATCTGTATACGTAAGAGTATTTCCTCTCCAGTAGAGTTCTTTCTGAGAAAGAACTCTAGAAGTGACAACATTAAAAACGGTCGTCTGATTTGATTCCAAAGAACCAATCTGTGAAATATTGACATCTGTTGTATATCCCACTTCTCCAGGTGCGGTCGTATTCTGTTCAAAAGGGATAGGTTCAATAAGTCTAGGGGTTAAAATAAACAGCAAGGCACTTAAAGGAGCTATCCAAACGAGGGCGTAAAGAAAGTCCTTCATTTTCCATTTCTTATCTAGAAATGAATAAAAATCTCGGATAAGTAATAAAAAACTGATCGCAAAAAAGAAAACATAAGATAACGTTTTTTCAAAGAGTGATCCCGCTGAGATTAAAAGTAACAATCCGAAAAAGATCATGTATTTATCTCGAACTGTTTCTTTCTCTAAAATCTTTAAAACAATGATTGAAGTTAAAAAATTAAGACCAATTTCAGGATCAATGATCTTTCCATATTTAAACCAATATGATGAGAAAACGAGGACTGCGACGGCATTGCGAATTAGTTTATTTGTTTTTAAGTTAAATGTGGCAATAAAAATGCCAACTCCGACAAAGGCAAGAGTCACACCAGTAAGAACTTCCATTAAAAGAATGGCAAAAATGAGTAAAATTAAATTTTGCTTATGAAGAGAAGCTAACATTGAGAGAGCTCCTTCAAACAATCTGACAAATACTTTTGATCTGAACCAGGACCAAACTTTTTAGTGGAAGTCTCTAAAGTGAATGCAATATCTGTTCGATGACATTGAATCATCTGGGTAGCAATTTTAGATAAAGTAAACTCTTTGTTGTTTTGTAAGCCATGGAGCTTAAAATGGGCCATAGATTTAGTTAATTCCTGTCCCTCTTTAATGACGAGCTCTCCCGATCGGGCGTAATGTTTCCAACTAATTTTTCGAGATTCTCCATCCTGATAAGGAGAAAGATTCCAAACATCATGGCTACCAATTTGAACGCCTTGATTTTCTCCTTCGATAAAAGAGTGATTTTTTTCGAAAGGTGGAACTGTTTTAAGTTTCTCTGGATAAACAAAACAGGTTAAATTCACTTTATAATAGATCCATACACTATAGAGCCCAAAGGGCTTCTTAGTCTTTATTCGAATATGACTAAACTTCCAAACCCCACGATTAGGAAGAATAATCGTTCCTTCATATCTAGACTCTTGATGATTAATACATTTCACCTTGTGGGAATCGCCATTTTGTTGTTCAAAACTCAATTCCCATTCATGGGGGCCGTCAGGTATTTTTTTCCAAAAGACCGTTGTAAAGATGGGTTCACTCGCAT
Organism: Bacteriovorax stolpii; assembly: GCA_945862475.1. Taxonomy (GTDB): domain Bacteria; phylum Bdellovibrionota; class Bacteriovoracia; order Bacteriovoracales; family Bacteriovoracaceae; genus Peredibacter. The sequence goes on along the minus strand of CAMAYW010000139.1, from coordinate 1,690 downwards.
GGCCATTATCCATCAAAATACTTTCCATTTTTAAATGATTAAGATGCAGATGAGTTTGAATTAACCAAATGAGATTAAATCCAAAAAGTAAAAGCGTAAAAATGAGGAGCAAATTATTATTGTAACCAACTGCGAGTAAAAACATCAAAAAGATGAGCCCATTTAGATAGCCACCCATCCGAGTTGGAATTATATAAATGCGAGATTTTTTTTTAAACTGGTTTAAGACCCAAATAGGTAATTTCATTTTGACTTAACAAAAGTAACACTTTGAATGAATTCTTTAGATTTTGAATATTCCATATGGGCATTAAAGGAATGCTGAGAAAACATTCTATGCCCAGCAACAAACGGGAAAACTGACTGAACATCATCTGGAATCACATAATCGCGTTTTTCAAAAAACGCCCAAGCTCTTGAGGCTTCAATCAAATCTAACCCTGCTCTTGGACTTAAACCATTACAGTCTTCTAATTTGCGAGATGATTGAAGAACTTCAGCAACATAGTTTAATAGCATGTTTGATACTGTGATTGTACGTATTGTTTCTTGCCAAGTTTTTAACTCACTTTTTGAAACAAAAGCTTCTAGCTGGCCAAGCTTTTCAAGTCTTGAACCAGACGCGAGGAGTGAAACCTCCTCCTCTTTATTTAAATGGCCCATTGAAAATTTAAATAAGAAACGATCGAGCTGGGATTCCGGTAGGGGATAGGTCCCGTACTGGCCACGAGGATTTTGTGTTGCAAACACAGAAAACCTTTCTGGAAGTGAGTGGGTCACACCATCGATCGTAATATTTTTTTCTTCCATGGCCTGGAGTAGGGCACTTTGAGTCTTCGGTGTTCCCCTATTCAGTTCATCTGCTAAAATCAACTCGCCAAAAATGGGACCTGGATTAAAAACAAATTTTTCAGTTTCTTTATGAAAAATTGAAATGCCTAAAATATCTGATGGTAATAAATCACTGGTAAACTGAATCCTTCGAAAATCGAGGCCGGTCACTCTAGCAAAAAACTTAACAAGCGTTGTTTTACCCATACCAGGAACGTCTTCAATTAAAACATTTCTATTTAACAAAAGAGCGATTAATCCAAGTTTTAATTGGGATTTATTTCCAGGGATGAATGTTTCGCCTTGAAGGAGTAAAGAATCTAAGTTTTTCATGATGTTAGTGATGTTATCATGCCAATAATTTTTGTCATATTTTTAAAAGCGATCTTAAATAAATCAATAATTGTTTAACAAAATGGTACCCAAGTTATTGATTACGTATTAGCGGAGTAAAATATTTCACTCGGAAATATATTGGGCTTAAAATGGCTAGATAAGCACTTATTGGTTTAACTGGGAGGCCCGTTTGAACGTTCGTAACATTGAAACTTTTCAGGAAGCTCTTGTTTGTCAGTACAGAGACCTTATTCACGAAGCGATCCTTGAGTCTGAAACAGATCACAAAACAAGAATGGATATTGGTAAGTTGAATTCTAAATTGAGAGTTATCTGTAAGGCTGCCCAGTATGATGGTTTATCAGATGATGTGATTTCTAATTTGATTGATGAAGTTGTTCCGACGTCAAAAGCCGCTTAAATCCCAAGTTAATTTCTGTATTTAAATTACCCCCAGGTATATTCCTATCTGGGGGTTTTCTTTGTGAGGTTGAGATTGGATATAAAAGAAGATATTTTGTTA